>JANNPG010000372.1:0-11985 GCA_031399805.1 Betaproteobacteria bacterium
ATTGAGCGGCGCTTGCGTCCGCTCGTATCCGGCGAATTAATTGAGCGGCGGCGGCAGTGTCGAATAACCACATGTTATATTGCGGCTTCCCGTATGAACAGCCTCGCTAAGCAAAAATCCGGGTAGCGCACGGCAGTTCGCGGTGGAATGCGTTTTCGGTTGACGGTTTGCGGCGGGCCGCGCTATAAACGAACGCTTCGAAGACGCGACAGCGCGGCCGTGCGAAACGCTGGAAACCACCCGTAAGGAGGGGCAACATGACCATCCCGTGCAAATCAGGCGTGCTGATTTTCGCGTTATTCACGTTGTCGGCGCTGTCGTCCGGCGCGGCAAGCGCCGCTGGACGCGAGGCATTGGACTGGCCGACGAAACCCGTCAGATTGATTGTTCCGTTTGCGCCAGGTGGAACGTCCGGACTCGTTAGCCGCAGGCCCGCTCGCGGGGAGGACGTCGGGGCCGCCGGGTTTTACCGCGTGGCGGCTGTTACGTCTCAATCCTATCCTTCCAAACCCGTGCGGTTGATTGTTCCATTTGCACCCGGTGGCGCCACTGATATCGTTGCGCGCATCATGGCGCAGGGGCTTTCGGAATCGCTCGGGCAGCAATTCGTCGTCGACAACCGCGCGGGCGCGTCCGGCAACATCGCCGTCGAGATGGCGGCGCGGGCGCTTCCCGACGGCTACACGGTGCTGATCAACAATGTTTCCACCGGCGCGATCAATCCAATCGCATTTGCATCCACGCTCAAGTTCGACCCGACGAAAGAACTGACGGGTGTCGCTTTGCTCGCTTCAATCCCCAACCTGCTGGTCTCGGGTGCTAACTTTCCGCCGAACAACATGAAGGAGCTGATCGAGTACGCGAAAGCGCGCCCCGGCCAGCTCAATTACTCGAATCCGATCGGCGCCTACTCGCATCTGGACATGCTGGAGTTCATGGCCAAGGCCGGCATTCAGATGGTGAACGTGCCGTCGAAGGGTGCTGGCGCGTCGTTCGCCGCGGTCATCGGCGGCGAGATCCATTTTTCGTTTCTCAACGCCGCGACGGTCACGCCGCAGGTCAAGGCCGGCCGCATGAAGGCGTTCGTGACGACCGCGAAAAAACGCCTGCCCGACCTGCCCGAGGTGCCGACCATGGCCGAGGCCGGTTTTCCGGGCATGGGCAGCGTCAACTGGAACGGATTTTTCGTGCCGGCGAAAACGCCGCGCGCGATCATTGACAAGCTGGCGGCGGCGACGTCGCAGGTATTGCAACGCCCGCAGGTGCAGGCGGCATTCGCCAAGGCCGGAGTGCCGCTGACGCCGAGCGCCTCGCCGGAGGAGTTCCAGGAGTTCGTGCGCACCGAGCTGCAACGCTGGGGGCGCATCATCAAAGAGAACAATGTTAAATTCGAGTGATTGGGTGATTGAGTGACTAGGTAATTGTTAAGCACTCAATCACTCAATCACTCAATCACCGGAGAAATAATGCCCCCCGCATCCGCGCAAGTTTCCCAGCCGCGCGCCTTTAAGATGATCGTCGAAAAGGACGTGCAGATCCCGCTGCGCGACGGCACCCATCTGTATGCCGACGTGTTCCGGCCTGACGCCGACGAGAAGTTGCCGGTGATCATGAACATCAGCGTCTACCAGAAGGACAAGCTGTGGATACCGCCCGCGGACCTCGAAGAAGAGGCGAATCCCTATATGAACTGGGAGGCGGTCAATCCGAACTGGTGGTGCCCGCGCGGCTATGCCTGCGTGCGCGTGGACGCGCGCGGCTCGGGCAAATCGCCCGGCGAATCGGAGCCCAGCTCGTACCAGGAGTCGCTCGACTACTACGACGCCATCGAATGGATCGCGAAACGCGATTGGTGCTCGGCGAATATCGGGCTACTCGGCATTTCGTATCACGCTTCGTCGCAGTGGCGCGTGGCGAACCTGATGCCGCCGTCGCTCAAAGCAATCATGCCGTGGGAGGGCCGCGCGGATCAGTATCGCGACCAGGCCTATCACGGCGGCATCTTCGCGCTGGGTTTCATCGGCAACTGGTGGCTCACGCACACGGCGCACCACCTGCTCGGCCGCCCGCGCGGTTACAATCCCGACGCTTTCCACAACGACATGATGTGGAAATACATGCGCAACGATCTGGATTCCGAATTCTGGCGCTTGAGCGGTGCGCGCTGGGACCAGATCAAGGTGCCGCTCTACAGCGTCGGCAACTGGGGCGGCTTTTCGATGCACCTGCGCGGCAACACCGAAGGCTATATGAACGCCGCATCGAAACACAAGAAGCTGCGCATCCACACCGGCACGCATTTCCATCCTTTCCACGCGGAGGAAGGGCGCATGGACCAGTTGCGCTGGTTCGACCACTGGTTGAAGGGCATCGACACCGGCATCATGAACGAGCCGCCGGTGAAGCTCGAGATACGCACCGGCGGCAGCCCCGATCGCTATGCGTTCCGCGCGGAAAACGAATGGCCGCTCGCGCGCACGCAATGGACCAAGATGTATTTGCAGATCGACCGCGAGCCGACCGGCGACCTGATGGGTGTTGAAGGCGAACTCGTCAATGCGGCGCCGAAGAAGGCCGCCAAGATCACCTACTCGGCGAGCGGCTCGACCAAGGCGGGTGTCGCGTCGGGCTCGTCGCTCGCCACCACGCACGGCAATACCGGGCGCTCCGGCGTGTCGTTCGCCACCGCGCCGCTCGCGCAGGATACCGAAGTCACCGGGCCGCTCGTGATGAATCTGTGGGTGTCGAGCACCGCCGAGGACATGGACATCTTCGTCACGCTGCGCAATATCGGGCCCGACGGCAATGACGTGTGCGAAGTCGGCCAGCACGGCCAGCCGGTGCCGTGCGTCACCAAGGGCTGGCTGCGCGCTTCGCACCGCAAGCTCGATCCAGCGAGGTCATTGCCGTACCGGCCGTATCACGCGCACAACGCGCGGATGTGGCTGAAGCCGAAACTGGTCGTCGAATGCCAGATCGAAGTGTGGCCGACCTCGATGGTGTTCGGTAAGGGGCATCGCATTCGCGTCGACGTGCAGCCGCGCGACGGCGTGGGCAGCGCGCCGTACACGCACTATCACGCCGATTACAACGCGGGCGCCGAGAATACGATATACGCCGGCGGTGACACGCCGTCGTGCCTCGTGCTGCCGGTGATTCCGCCCAAGTGACTGGAGAGGCGTAAGGCGTTAGGCGTGAGGCGGAACTTCCACTGCTGCAGCGCCGTCGTTTTTTTGCCTCCCGCCTCCCGCCTCCCGCCTCCCGCCTCCCGCCTCCCGCCTCCCGCCTCCCGCCTCCCGCCTCACGCAGGGATTCACGGTATCTGAATTTTGCCGCCGCCGCCGCCCATCCCGGGCAGTCCGCCCTGCGGAATGACGATCGATGACGCCTCCTGCCGGCGGTATTCCCGAATTTCCCTGACGGTGCGTTCGACGCCTTCCTTCGCTGCGGCCTCGTAATTCCTGACCGCATCATCGAGCGAAGCGGCATCGATCTCGAATGTCACCGGGACCGCGCCCATCGGCGTGAGTATCTGTGCTTCTCCGACATAAAGCGGCTTGCGGCCAGCATCCGGCGTGCCGTCGCTCTTGACCGGTGTCAGGCAGCGGATGGTGCCGACCTTGCGGTCTGTGTAAACGTCTTCGCGGTACACATTCGCCGCGTCCATCTTCATGCTCATGCTTTTGCCTTCCTGCTGCTGGGCCATGGCTGTATTCCTTGAAATTGGTGCAAAGAGGGGATCGTACCAGAGATGACGCCATTGTTGAAAGCGGCAGGGTAGAATGTGAACGCCATGGACATCAACGGCTTCCGGCAATCTCTGGCGGTAACCCTGCTCAACAAGGAGACGAGATGACCGACATCGACGCGAGAACCCTGACCGTCGTGCCTTCGGAAAGACTGGTGACGCTTACCCACGTGATGTACGGACTGCACGCATTCAGCGCGATCACGGGCCTGATCACTGCGGCGCTCATAGTCACGGCGTTCCTTACCGGCTGGCCCTCGATCATCGCGGTCATCATGAATTATGTGAAACGCGGCGAGGTCGCCGGAACGTTTCTCGAATCGCATTTCAGGTGGCAGTTGCGGACGTTCTGGTTCGCGCTGCTGTGGGTCGCGATCGGCTGGCTGCTGATCGTGACTATTATCGGCGTGGTCATCGGCGTGCCGCTCCTGCTGGGAGTCGGACTCTGGGTGCTCTATCGCATTATTCGCGGGTGGATCAACCTCGCGAGCCGCCAGCCGATGCCGGTGTAGGCTCGAGCCGCCGCTGCGCGTCCGCACGCTCTTCTCAGTCAGCGCGCGCGCCGGACGCTTTGACCACCTTGCCCCATTTCGCGGCTTCCGCTTTGACGAAGTCCGCGAACTGCGCTTGCGAGAGGGCTCCCGGTAATGCGCCCTGGTTGGCGAGGCTGTTGACCATGTCCTGCTGTTTCAGCGACTGCGCAATCTCGTCGTGAAGCCGAGCCACGATGTCTTTCGGTGTCGCCGCCGGCGCGAACGTCCCATACCAATATTCGACGTCGTAACCGGCAATACCCGACTCGATGACGGTAGGCACTTCGGGCAGCGTGGCGGCGCGTGTCTGCGTCGAGACCGCGATCGGTTTGACGCGGCCGATCCTGATGAAGGCCATCGCTGCGGGCAGCGACGAGAACATCACCTGCACCTGCCCGCTCGCGAGATCGGTCAGCGCCGGCGGCGCGCCCTTGTAAGGCACGTGCGTCCAGGTCACGCCGGTCATCGAGCGAAAGAGTTCGCCTGCAAGATGCGTGATCGTGCCAGTGCCGGCGGACGCGACATTGATTTCGCCCGGGTTGGCCTTGGCCAGCGCGATCAGGTCCCGCATGGTTTTAACCGGCAGCGACGGATGAATGATGACGACCATCGGCGTCGAGGCGACCATCGCAACCGGCGCCAGGTCTTTAATCGTATCGTAGCTGAGCTTGGTGTAGAGGCTGGGATTGATCGCGATCTCGGAAGTCGAGGCGAGCACCACCGTGTAACCGTCGGGCGCGGCTTTCACGGCAGCCTCGGTGCCGATCGATCCGCCGGCGCCGGCGCGGTTGTCGACGATGACCTGTTGCCCGAAGCGGTCCGTGAGCTTTTGCGCGACGATGCGCCCCATCACGTCCGAACCGCCGCCGGCGGGGAACGGCACGATCAAACGCACCGGCTTGACCGGGTACGTTTGCGCGAACACGGACGCCGCGGCGCAGCATGCGAGTGCAACAAGGGCGCGTGCGCTCATCGCGTTACGCGCCGAGCAGTTGTTCGCGCGCCGCATCGACGTCGTCGATGACTTCGGCGAGGCGATCAATGCCGCTGTCGAGCGAAGCAGCGATGCGCTCCATGCCCAGACGCGAGCCATCGGGATACATCATCAGGCGCATGACCGGCGCACTGCCGGGCATTGACACTGCGCCTATGGTCAGCACACCGTCCTGTTCCAGCATCTGCATGGCGACCAGGCCCGCCGCCTCGACCGCGACCAGTTTCGGTTTGATCTTGCCGCCGCGCTGCTCGAGTGCAATATCAATGACGTCGTCGCCCGTAATCGATACGCCCGGCCCGCCGAGGTAGGCGCGCGTCGCGCCGTACTTCTGCGCGAGAACCTCAACCAATTGCTTCGCGAGTTCGCCCGCCTCTTTGACCACGGCAGGGTCGAAGTTTTTGAGCGCATTGGCGACGCCGACGTACTGTCCGGCTTGGGCTTCGAGGCCGAGTTCGTAGGCGCGCGAGCCGATTTCAACGATCAGGTCGCGGCGTCCCACCAGTACGCCCGCGCGCGGGCCCGCGACGTGCTTGTCCGCCGAGCACCCGGCAAGATCGATGGCGCCGACCTGGAAAGTGCGCGGTTCCTCGAAAAAAGCAACGCGTGATGCCATGTGCGCGTCGTCCACGAACGCGAGCGTGTCCGGTTTTCTCGGCAGCGCCAGCGCCTTGGTGAATTCCCCGAACGGCAAGTGACGCTTGGACGCGCTGATCGGCGTGATGAGCAAGAGTCTTGGCGCGCCGCCGGCGTGCCATTCTTTTTCAAGTTCGGCGTAGGTATGGAACTCCTGAAGTTTTGCGCCCGCCATCGCGACGGGCCGCACCGTCGACGGGTGGGACACGCCGTTCAAGGGAGCCAGGGCGAGCACGCGGTCACCGGGCTTAAGTAGCGTCGTCAGCGCGATGAAATTCGCCGCCGATACGCGGTTGAGTATGAGCGCACTATGTTTTGCAGGATCGGCGCCCATGTGCTTCAACGCGTGCGGCTCGGTCTTCCCCTCGAAACGCTCGAAGAACGGCACGTGGCTCGTCAGATGCAGCGTGTCGTCCGCCGTGATTCCACTGCCGCGGTTCATCCCCGAGAGATCGTAGACACTGTCCTTGCCTTTGGTTCTTACGCGGTCGCCGACGATATGGCGCGCGCGCAGCATGCGCGTGACTTCCTCGTCGGTGCTCCGCAAGATCGTGCCGCGCGCGTAGCGCACGATGGGGTCGAGCGGGTTGCCGAAGCGGTCGGTGGCGGGCGTGGAGGCCGGGTTCATGGCGGATCTTTCATGGCGATGTTGCAGAAGGGGGTTCAATCATAAGCGCGGGAGGCGAAGCCGGTCAAGACTGCGCAATCCCGCTAAACTGTTGCGAATGAAGAATCTAAATATCATCGGCGGCGGCCGGGTCGGGCGCACGTTGGGGCGGCTGTGGGCGCTGAACGGCGCGTTTGCCATCGGCGATGTGCTCGATCGGACGCCCGAGGCGAGCGCGGATGCAGTCGCGTTCATCGGCGGCGGACGCGCGGTCGGCGCGCTGGCCGACATGCGCGAGGCCGATGTGTGGATGCTCACGCCTCCCGACGACAAAATCATTCCTTGCGGCAAGGCGCTCGCGGCGAGCGGGTTGTTGAAGCCCGCCAACGTCGTGTTTCATTGCAGCGGCGCGCTACCCTCGCGCGATCTCGCGGCGGCCATGGCGCACAGCACGGCGGTTGCCAGCGTTCATCCGCTGAAAAGCTTTGCCGGCCCGGGGCTGGCCGTGCAAACGTTTGACGGCACGTACTGCGCTGCGGAAGGCGATGCGGCGGCGCTCGCCGTATTGAAACCCGCGTTCGAGCGCGGTGGCGCGCGCGTCTCCGAAATCGATCCCGCCTTCAAGACGATTTATCACGCGGCGAGCGTCATCGTCTGCAATTATCTGAACGCGCTGCTCGAGACCGGCATACGCAGCTACGAGAAATCCGGCTTCAAGCGCGACGACGCGCTGCGCATGATGGAGCCCTTGGTGCGCGAAACGCTCGACAACGTCTTCCGGCTCGGCACGGCCGATGCGCTGACCGGCCCGATTGCGCGCGGCGATCAGGCGGTCGTTGCGCGCCAGATCGACGCGCTCGCCGCGTGGGATCCGCGCGTCGCGGCGATATACAAAGAACTCGGCATGGTTGCAGTAGAACTCGCGCGCACGCAGGGCGGCGCCGATCCGCAATCGCTGGTCGCCATCGAGCGCATGCTGTCGAGTGGCAAATAGCGTCCTTGTGCAAAAAAGTGGTTTTCTGTTTTCTGCGAAATGGGAAATCAGGCATGTTCGCGTGCGCCGAACGCCACGTTACGCTATAACGCAGTTAAAATAGAATCAGTATTCAATTTTTACTGCTTGGGCGTGATGAGCTTGAGCGAGGGGAAATACGTTCGGTAGCGGCCCAGATCGCGCGTGAGCAGCGGGATGCCCGCTATCGCCGCATGCGCGCCCACAAAAAAATCCGGCAGCACGCCCGACTTGGTTCCCTTGCGTTGCCGATACTTCAAGAAAACCCGTCCCGCCAGGAATAACGCCTCGCGCGGTATGGGATCCAGCCGCAACTCCGCGCTTTTGAGCATGGCCTCAAGTTCCTCGATGCGTTGGTAGGCAATCGACAGCTCGGCGTAGATGACGGGATTGATCACGAGCGTGAACTTGAGCGAGGTGACTTCCAGTTGTGCCTGTGACCACGCGGCCCATTTTGGATCATTTTCGACAACGTCGAGTATGACGTTGGTATCAACCAACAACAAAGACTAATCCCCGCCGCGGGTAAGCGCCATGATCTGCCGCGTCGTCATTTTGACCGTCGCCGTGCCGCGCAATGCGGCGAAGCGGCTGGGCTTGCGGGTTTTTCGTCCCGCGGGGACGATCACGACCCGTCCATCCGCAATCGGTTCAAATGCGACCGCCGTTCCGGGCTTGATGCCCAGAAAGTCGCGGACTTTCTTGGGAATGGTGACCTGGCCTTTGCTCGTGACTTGATGGCTCATGGTTGCCTCAAAGTAATACTACGAGACTGTATGGTATTACTTCCGGAGCGGTGTGGCAAGACCGCTTAGTAAGACCGTAGCTAAGATCGCGTTTCAAAATGAGAAATACCTCATCTCCATGGCAATGCAATCGTCCCCCAAGAGGACTTCCTCCGGGGCGTCCCCCGAGGGGACTTCCTTCGGGGCGTAGCGCAGGCGACTCGCCTGCAATCAGGCTGGTGCAGGCGGGGTCGCCTGCGCTACCCTCACGCTCTAAAGGTACAGGGGTTGAGTCTTTTGGGCATGCCGCACGGCCGCTTGACGCACCCGCTATAATTGTGCCGTATGGTTAGCTAACGTTAAACAATGCACCTCAAAACAGTCAACCATGAACAAGCCGTGCCGCGCAAAGGGCGCGGCGCCGCGATTAACCCTGAAGGGCGTTTCGAAAAAGTCGTACGCGAAGCGGCAGACGATGGGTGGAACACTGCGCCGGACGAAGAACCGCCCGCGCTGAAAACACATGTCACCATAGAGCACGCGAAAAGCATTATCTCGCGCAATACCTCGCCCGACATTCCTTTCTCGCAATCCATCAATCCTTATCGTGGATGCGAACATGGTTGCATTTATTGTTACGCCCGGCCGAGCCACGCTTATTTGAATCTGTCGCCGGGTGTCGATTTCGAAACCCGGTTATTCGCCAAGGTGAACGCGGCGGAACTATTGCGCGCAGAACTGGCCAAACCCGGTTATCAATGCGAGTTGATCGCGCTGGGCGCCAACACGGACCCGTACCAGCCGATCGAGCGCGAATATAAAATCACGCGCAGCATTCTTGAAGTGCTGGCGGCGTGCGAGCACCCGGTCGGCATCGTCACCAAGAACGCGATGGTAGAGCGCGACATCGACATTCTCGCGCCGATGGCGGAAAAAAACCTCGTCAACGTTTACATTTCGCTCAACAATCTCGACCACGATCTCGCGCGGCGTCTCGAGCCGCGCTGTGTGGCGCCGGCGCGCCGCCTTGAAACAATGCGCCGCCTCTCCGCCGCGGGCATACCGGTCGGCGTGCTCGTAGCACCCGTGATACCGTTTCTCACCGATCATCAAATTGAGCCCGTATTGGAAGCCGCGTATGCGGCGGGCGCGCGCAGCGCGGGCTATGTGTTGATGCGGCTGCCGTACGAGGTGAAAGACCTGTTCAGAAACTGGCTTGAGTTACACTATCCGCTGAAGGCGAAACACGTGATGAGCCGCGTGCAGGAGATGCGCGGCGGGCGCGACAACGATCCGAATTTCGGCAGCCGTATGCGCGGCAGCGGCGAATTGGCGGATGTGCTGCGCAAGCGTTTCGACATCGCGTGCACGCGGCTGGGTTTCGACGCGGGACGCCGCCATCGCTCGCCGGTGACGACGCGCTTCACGCCGCCGGTTGTCATGCGCGGCGGGGACGCGCAACTGGCGCTGTTTTAGTCGTACCTGTAACAGCGGTAGAAAGCAAGAGTATCGAACGACGCAGATTACTGGGCGGCAACGCCGTGCGGTTGCTTAAAATTTAAAATTTGTTGCCAATAGGAGGAGTCGATGAACATTCGAAACGTTGCGGTCGCCATTGCGATAATGGGTTTTGCGCTGGTACTGACGCCGGCGCGGGCCGCCGATAACTATCCGAACCGGCCAATACGCAT
Source organism: Betaproteobacteria bacterium (assembly GCA_031399805.1). Classification (GTDB taxonomy): domain Bacteria; phylum Pseudomonadota; class Gammaproteobacteria; order Burkholderiales; family SG8-41; genus PALSA-1004. The sequence goes on from JANNPG010000372.1 coordinate 9,947, forward strand.
GATCACGCCCGCTGCGCCCGGCGGCACCACGGATTTCCTGGCGCGGTTGGTCTCAATGCGGCTCACCGACGTGCTCAAGGAGCAGGTGGTGGTCGACAACCGCGCCAGCGCATCCGGCGTGATCGCCGGCGAACTGACGGCCCATGCGGCGCCCGACGGCTACACACTATTTGTGGCTTACCACCAGCATACGGTCAACGCTGCGCTCAATCCCAGTCTGCCGTACCATGCGGTCAATGACTTCACGCCGATCACGCAACTCACATCCGCCGGGCTGCTGCTGGTGGTCAACCTGTCGTCGCCGCCGAAAGACCTGAAAGAATTCGTCGAGTGGACCAGGAACTATAAAGGGCCGCTCAACTTCGGCTCGGCCGGCATTGGGAGCGGGGGCCATCTTGCGGGCGAGCTCTACAATTTGATGGCGGGCGTGAAGGCCCAGCACATTCCGTACAAGGGCGCCGGGCCGGCAATGATCGACCTGGTCGGCGGGCAGTATCAGTACACCTTCGCCGGCATGGCGGGCGCCATGACCATGGTGCGCGCCGGCAAGCTGCGCGGGCTTGCAGTCACCGCGCCCAAGCGGCTCGCCGCACTACCTGATTTTCCCGCGATGTCGGAGGCGCTGCCGGGATTCGAGATCGTCGGCTGGTACGGCGTTCTTGGGCCGGCAAAGTTGCCGAAACCCATCGTTACGCGGCTGCACGATGAGATCGTCAAGATACTGCGCCAGCCCGACATCGCCCGACGCATTGGGGAGGACGGCGCACAGACCGTGGGCAATACGCCGGAAGAGTTCCGTCAGTTCCTGCTCGCCGACCTTGCCAAATGGGCCAAGCTCGTCAAGGAGAGCGGGGCAAAGCTGAACTAAAAAGCAGGATTCAGGATTCAGGATTCAGAAGTCGGGATGCGGGAGTATTCGTGATGGCGGCGGAAGTATTGCTTTACGTCGGCGAGGCGCTCGGCAAATACGGTTTTCCGAACGGGCATCCGTTCGGGCCCGACCGCCAGGATGCGTTCTGGCGGGAGACGCTCAAGCAGGGGCTCGACAAAGAGGCGCGGCTCGCGGCGCCGCGCGCGGCGTCGCGCGCGGAGATCGAGCGTTTTCATAGCGCGGATTACGTCGGCCGTGTCGATGAACTGTCCGAACTCGGCGAGGGTTTGATCGACTATGGGGACACGCCCGCGTATCCCGGCGTTTACGACGCTTCCGCGGCGGTGGTGGGTGCTGCGCTCGAGGGGCTCGAGCGCGTGATGAGCGGCGAGGTCTACCGCACTTTCCAGCCGATCGGCGGCCTGCATCACGCGCGGCGCGACAACGGCGCGGGCTTTTGCGTATTCAACGACTGCGGTGTGGTCATCGACACGCTGCGCGAAAAATACGGCATCCGGCGCGTGGCTTACGTCGACATCGACGTGCACCACGGCGACGGGCTTTACTATCCGTACGAAAGCGATCCCGAGGTGTTCGTCGCCGACATCCACGAAGACGGCATGTTTCTTTATCCGGGCACCGGCGCCGCCGACGAAGCCGGCAAGGGGGCTGCGGCGGGAACGAAACTCAATATTCCCATGCAGCCCGGCGCAGGCGACAAACAGTTCATGCGCGAATGGGAGCGGGTCGTCGAGTTTCTGCGCAACGTCAAGCCGGAGTTCATCGTGTTCCAGTGCGGCGCCGACAGCCTGGCCGGCGATCCGCTCGCGCATTTGAAATATTCGCCCGCCGCGCACGCGCATGCCGCGCAGAGCCTGTGTCAACTCGCCAACGAACTCGCGCACGGACGCATCATGGGGTTTGGCGGCGGCGGCTATAATCGCACCAACCTCGCACTCGCGTGGAATGGTGTGCTGAAAGAATTCATCCGCGGCTCGGAGCGCTGACCGAGCAGCCTCAGCACGCGAGCAACGGCGGCATGTTCATGTGCAGATTTCTCGATGGGCCGGCAGACAGCGAGCTATCAAGTTCGAAGCGTAATTGTAATCCGATGATTTCATGATTTTTATGGTTGGACATTTATGCACGGCCAGGCGCAAAAATACGC
>JANNPG010000397.1:0-10751 GCA_031399805.1 Betaproteobacteria bacterium
CGCGCCGGCGCGTGCAATGGCAAGGACGCGTTCGAGCGTCAGGTAAGCCGCCTGTCCCTTGCGCGGCGGCTGAGCGAAGGTGCAGTAGTGGCACACGTCCCTGCACAACTGGGTCAGCGGAATAAAGACTTTACGGGAATACGACACCACGGCGCCGTGCGCGGTGTCCCGCCGCGCGGCCGCCGCACGCATCAGCGTGTCGAGATCAAACTCAGCGAGCGCATAGGCTTCGACTTGCGATAGCCGGCAGTCCGGCGCGAGGTTCAGAGAGGTATCGGTCGTCATAAGCGTCTCATCGTTTCGTTATTGCACCGCTTGATCGGCGCAGCGCTCATCGCAGCGAGCACGCTGCGCGATCCCAAGCGTGCTCAGATAAGCGTAGCTTCGCGTCGCTGACGGATGCATGAGAAAAGTGGCGACGTCATCCGGCCGGTCGATGTCATGCCCGACACGCGTGAGCGCCAGGATTTGCGGTTCGATTCCGCGCGCCAATGCCGCCTGCCGGTGATGGCGAAGGCTGTCGTCGCCAAAGCCAAATGCCAGCGCACCGGGCGGAGAACAGGCGAGCGCATTCGTTCCGCCATCGATGCTGGCGGGTACCAGCGTGACCGCAGGTGCAGCGCGATGCGCGATGACGATCATCTCGACATCCGCCGGCGTGATCAGCGGCACGTCGGCGGGAATGACGAGCATGCCGTGCCGCCCCGCGCTGGCGAGGTGGCGTGCCGCCTGCTCCACGGCTGCCGTGATGCCGGCGTTCTCCGTGTCATCCAATACGAATGCACCGGCCGCGTGCGCCATCGCCGCGGCATCTGTGTCGCCGGTAATGACGGCGACGCCAGCAAGCGCGGGTGCGCGCATCAGCACCGCCAGGACGTCCGCGAGCATGGCGCGGGCCAACGCCCCGCATTCATGCGCGGTGAGTAGCGGCAGCAGCCGCCGCTTGGTATGGGCAAACCGCTTGACCGGAACGACCGCCCACAGCCCATGGCCTGTGCTCATGATGCGGCTCGCCTTCGCTCACCCGGCGTTCGCTGTGCGATGAGCCGCGCGGCGAACGCCAGCACGGCGCGCGCGAGGTCGCGCCGGTCATCGATGGTTTTCATCAGCGTGCGCGTGACCGCGACCGGAACAGCGAGACGATCCGCGTCGGCTGCGTCGGTTTCGTCGATGACGAGGCCGTCGATAAGGCCCGCGTAATGATGCGCAATCGCGCGTGACGTGACGGCGACGCCGAGTTCACCCATGATCTTCGCGGTGGGCCCTTTTACCGCCGCGCCGCCGATGAGCGGCGAGACCACGATCACGGGCACCGTCGCGCGCTGGAGCGCCTCGCGTACGCCGGGCACGGCGAGGATCGGATCGATGCTGAGATAGGGATTGGACGGCGAGATCACGATCGCGCTGAGCTTGGTATCGGCGACAGCCGCGACGAACGCCGGGTTCGGTCGCGCCTGTGCCGCGCCCGCGAAGGAGATGGCCGTAACGACGGGCGCGCATGCCTGCCTGACAAAATAGTCCTGAAACGGCAGCGGCCCGTCCGCGGTATGTACGATGGTGCGCACCGGACTGTCCGTCATCGGCACGATACGCGCCTTGACGTTGAGTCGCCGCGCCATGTCCGCGACGATCGACGTGAGCGTCTCGCCGGCGCTCAGGCGTCGCGTGCGTTCGACGTGAACGGCGAGATCACGGTCGCCCAGCGCGAACCACGATGCACCGCCAAGCGCGGTGAGCGCGGCCATGAAATTCCAGCTCTCGTCGGCCCTGCCCCAGCCGCGCACCGGATCGCTTAAGCCGGCAAGCGTGTAGAGAACAGTGTCGAGATCAGGCGACACATGCAGACCAAGATGCGCGAAATCGTCACCCGTATTTACCACTACCGTGAGGCCGCCGGCAGCGAGTACGGAATCGAGCCCAAGCACGAGCTTGGCGCCGCCGATGCCGCCGCACAATGCGAGGACACGTTTCGCCGCCGCCGGCGCGCCGGGTCCGGAGCGCTTCACTGTCGCCTCCGTTGCCTGCCGACCGTCATCGGAACAGGTCCTGCGCTTTGGGTCTTAACAGAGCGGCCGCGTCGCGCGCCGGCGCGTGCCACGCGAGCCCGCGCGCATGCACGAGTGGCAACCCGTCGTCGGTCTGGCCCATTAGCAACGACGCTGCGGCGGCGATTTCGTCGCCGAGTGCGACTTCCGTAACGCGCATCGCGCGGCCAAAGAGATCAGGAGCGCCGATGAGGCTCAATAGCGAAGGTAGGCCAGCGACGCCGAGCGCCACGCCAACGACACCGTTGCGCCAGGGGCGGCCGAAGCTGTCATTGATCACGATTCCAAGATCGGCGTCAAACGCCTGATCCAGCCGCGCCTTGAGCATGGCACAAGAGGCATCCGGGTTCGCGGGCAGCAGCAGGGCCCGTTCGGCGCCTGCCGGATGCTCGATGTTCGACTGGTCCACGCCGGCATTCGCCACGATGAAGCCCAGGCGATGCACGACGATCAGCACGCCTGCGCCATGGCGCACGATCTCCTGTGTTTCCGACAGGATGACCTCGATGAGGCGCGGATCCTTATGCACGATTGCCGCCAGCTCGAGCGCGCGCGCCGACGGCACGATGTCGCCGAGGTTGACGTAACGCCCTTCGGCTTTCGACACGATCTTCTGCGCGATGACGAGCACGTCGCGATCGCGCGGAGCGATACCGGAACGTTTCAGGCCTGCGATCAGGATGGCGCCAAGATCATCCCCGGGCTCGATCATCGGCAGGCCGGCAACCGCGGTCAGGGTGACGGTCCTGCTCTCTGTCGCCATGCCTAAGAGTGCCTAACGTAATGAAACACGCGATGCGCTGTCACGATTTTGGCTCAGAACGCGAAGCAAGACATGCAGCTTAGTCATTCTAAGCTAGGCGCCGGCAGCACCACCGGGAATCCCGGTGATACGGATGCCGGCACCATCGACCTTGTAGCGCCGGTTGATGCCGATGAGAACTGACGTCAATGCCTCTGCCGCGACCGAGTTGGCGATGGCGCCCCCATCGATGCCGCGCGTGCCGATGGCGTCGGCGAGCGCGATGACGATATCGCGCGCTTCGCGGTCATTGCCGAAAACGAGCACGTCGCAGTCAACCGCACCGCCGGCCCGCAATTTGGCGGCGCCAACATTGTGGAATGCCGACACGACCCGTGCCGCATCACCGAAATACTCGTGTGCGATCTGTGCGGCCGAGCCTTGCGCAGGAAGCTGCACGAGCGACACCTTGGGCGGCACGAGCGGCACAACCGCATCGACTACGATTTTGCCGGCGACGCCAGCGCTGATCTCCTCGAGAATCGCTTGATGGCTCGAATAGGGCACCGCGATGACGACAACGTCACCCGCACCTGCGGCGCCCGCATTGTCGTCGCCGCGCACCGCTGGCGCGCCGTTGCCCGGTTTGATCTCGCGTGCGGCGGCTTCCGCCTTCTCGCGCGAGCGCGAGCCGAGGACCACCGGATAACCCGCGGCCGCCCAGCGCATGGCAAGGCCCGAGCCGAGCGCGCCGGTGCCGCCGATGATGGCCAGAGTTGGACGAGCCGGCATTATCCTGACCACCGTTGCCTGCGCGCCAACCCATGTCCCGGCAGATAGGCGGCCGCCTCAGCCAAGCGCCATCTCCGGAAGCGGCACGATCTTTACGCCGGCCGCCTCGAGTGCTGCGCGCACCGCGCTCGCGAGCACAATCGCGGTCGGCTCGTCGCCATGCACGCACAGCGTGTCGATGTGCTGGGGAATGCGCTTGCCATGGCGCGAAATGATCTCACCGTTCACCACCATGTGGACAACGCGCTCCGCCGCGATCGCTGGATCATGGATCACGGCGCCCGGGATTTTCCGCGAAGTCAGGTTGCAATCGTCGTCGTAGAGACGGTCGCAATAGGCTTCGCGCGCGACCTTGAGGCCAAGCTTGCGGCCGGCTTTTTCCATCTCCGATCCCACGTTGGTGACATAAATAATGTTGCGATCGACCGCTTTGATGGCGCGCCCGATCGCCATCGCGTAATCGGCGTTCTCCGCCGCCATGTTGTTGAGGGCGCCGTGCGGTTTCAGGTGCGTGACTTTCTCGCCGACATACGCCGCCATCGCAGACAGCGCACCGATCTGGTAGGCGATGATGTATTCGAGGTGCTCCGGCTGCATGTCGATGCGGCGGCGCCCGAAACCCCAGAGATCGTTGAAGCCGGGATGCGCGCCTATACTCACGCCTTCTTCCTTGGCGCGTTGCACGACGTGCCGCATGGTGAGCGGGTCGCCGGCATGCATGCCGCAGGCGATGCTCGCGGAACGGATAATCTTGAGTATGGCGTCGTCGTCGCCGATGCGATACGCGCCGAAACCCTCGCCCATGTCCGCATTGAGATTTACCGATATCGTCATTATTTTCCTTTCATTCACGCAGGAGTCGGCCTGCGCTTTAAGTCGCCGCAGGTAGGCGCGCAGGAAGCACCGCCGCCGGCACACAACGCGCTGGTGCTACAATCTGCCGGGGACCAGCGCAGATTGTATGATACTAACAATAGGATGACAATTTGCTTGGCGAAACTCGGAACAATTCCGATTTTGTCATTCCGGCGTACGCCGGAATCCAGTGCATTCAAGCGCCTGGACACCGGCTTGTGCCGGTGTGACGACAAGCTTCGCGCATCTGCGCAGCATGATCGATGTTCCAGAAAATCGGTTTGCGCGCCGGCTGCGCGGCATTTGCCTTAGAGCGATCACAGGATGAGCGTGCGGTTTCTTCCCGCGGGCGATTCCGCGTTGATCGTCGAGTTCGGCGACAGCATCGATCGCGTCGTGAGCGATTCCGTCCTGCGCCTGAGCGCGCTGGTGCGCGCGGCGGCCCTGCCCGGCGTGGTTGAAACGGTACCGACGTTTCGCTCGCTGATGGTTCACTACGAGCCGGCGGCGACTGACAGCGCGAGTCTGACCGCTGCAATCGAAAGTCTTCTCGATCGAAGCCACGGCGAAGCGAAACCGGTCAAGCTGTGGCGAATTCCGGCCTGTTATGCGGCGAGCCATGCCGCGGACCTCGCAGAAGTCGCACAACGCACCGGCCTGAGCACCGAGGAAGTCGTTGACCTGCACAGCAGCACGCGCTTTCACATTTACATGCTCGGCTTCGTGCCCGGCTACCCTTACATGGGGGATCTTCCGGCGCCGCTGGTCCTGCCGCGGCGGGCCGATCCGCGCATCCGCGTTCCCGCCGGCTCGATCTCGATTGCGACCAGCATGACCGCGATTTATCCGCTGGAGAGCCCGGGCGGGTGGCACCTGATTGGCGCCACACCCATCCGCCTGTTCGATGTGCGTCGGCCGCAACCGGCCTTGCTCAGTCCCGGCGATGCGGTTCGATTCGAGCCGATCAGCGTACGCGAATTCGATGCCATACGCGCCGCGGTCGCAGCCGACGCTTACGAGGTTCCCTCGGAAACGGTCGCCGCATAATGCCGTCGCTTGAGATCATTGCCGCCGGTGTGCACACGACCATTCAGGACCGGGGACGGTTTGGTTTTCAGGACGTCGGCCTGCCGGCTGCCGGCCCGCTCGACCGCATCAGCTTTCGCCTCGCCAATGCACTGGTCGGCAATCCGCCCGCTACTCCCGCGCTTGAGATGCTGCTGCAGGGCTCGACCGTGAAGGTAGGGGCGGACTCCGTGCGCGTCGCGCTTGTCGGCTGCGATGCGGGAATCGAGATTCGCTCCGGCACTGCGCGTATCATTCCGGCCGGCCATAGCGTGCGGCTCGCGCGCGACGAAGTTTTCCGCATCGGCGCCCTCGGCAACTCCATCTGCGCTTATCTCGCAATCGAAGGCGGTCCCGAAATTCCGCCGGTCCTCGGCAGCGCCTCGACCTATGTGCGCGGCGCCATCGGCGGCTTTGAGGGGCGCCGCCTGCGGGCCGGCGACAGCGTGCCGCTCAAACTCACCGGCGTGGATGTTCGCCGCGAGTATGCGCTGGCGCAGCCTCTCGACCTCGCCCTCGACCAACCGATACGCGTGGTCCTCGGCCCGCAAGCGGATTATTTCACGCCCGCCGCCGTGCAGACGTTTTTGTCGGCGGACTATACCGTATCGCCCCAGGCCGACCGCATGGGCTACCGCCTCGAAGGCCCCGCGCTTGCGCATGCCAAAGGCTATAACATCGTTTCCGACGGCATCGTCGCGGGCGCGATCCAAGTGCCGGGATCGGGCCTGCCGATTGTGCTCATGGTCGATCATCAGACCACCGGCGGATATCCGAAAATCGCGACCGTGATCTCCGCCGATATCCCCGTCATCGGTCGGCGCAAGCCCGGCCGCCCGATCCGTTTCGTCGCCGTCGGCGTGCGCGAGGCCGAGTCGCTGCGCAGGGAGCAGGAAGCGGCGACGCAACGGGCAGTCGAAAGTCTTCTGGCCCTGTAAGCGCAATGGTCGGCGCCGATCCGGCCGCGCGCAGTACGGAGAATTTTCTCGGCGGGATTGCAGGCGCCTGCAACTGAACCGCGCGCTTTGAGGCGGGACTTGTCTACCGCTTGGCCGGCTTTTTCCGCGCCTTCGGGATCAGGTATTCGCCGTCATCGCCCCGCTGCAGAACGTTCTTCTCGCGAATTTCACCCCAGGCGCGCAGAAAATCACGCCACGCGACGGCGCGATGGGCATCCGCGATTTCCGCGAACTGCTGCGGCTTCGTTGCGAGCTCGCGATAGATTTTAAGGGCAAGCGGACTCATAGATAGTCCTTGAGCTTTACGCGGTTGCGACCATAGTATTCGATGCGCTTGTAGAATTTCTTCGGCACGCCTTCGGGGATCGTGGCGTCGATGCCAAGCTTGGCTGTGGTCGGGAGCCCACCCTTGCCCAACTCCCAAGCCTTGATGCTCGGATCGATATGCTTGCCGCGCGCGTCATGCACAACGATGAGATCCCTGTCGGCCTGCACCCGGAACGTAAGCGCCCAATCGACATCGTCGGGATCGTGGATATTGATATCCTCATCGGTGACGATCGCGAGTTTGACCTCGGCGACCGAGAGCAACGCCAGAAGCGCATTCTTTCCCTCGCCCGGACGCTTACGGATCGAGGCGATAAGCGTCCAGTATCCGCAGCTGCCGACGGGTGCGCGGATCGCGACGGGCTGGACGCTGGCGTTACGCAGCGCACGCAGACCTGCTGCTTCAGTCACGGGTGCTGCGAGCCAGTCGTTCTCCCATGGCATCTGAAGCAGGTAGAAAATCGGGTTCCGGCGATGCGTAATGCACTTGACGCGAAAGATCGGGTTCCATTTGACATCGCCCGAGATCTGGCTGAACTCGCCGAACGGCCCTTCATCCGCGGTCCAGCCCATCGGTAAAAGCTCTCCCTCGAGCACCAATTCGGCGTCCGCCGGTACCTCGAGATCGACCGTCTTGCATTTGACCAGTGGCACGGGCTCTCCGTGCAGCCCGCCTGCGACCGCATACTCGTCCATGTTGATGGGCGCCTTGTACGAGGCCGCCAGCATTTCGAATGGGTGCACGCCGATCGCGACCGCGATTTCGAGCGGCTTTCCCTGGTCGAGTCGGCGCTGATAATAAAGGCGCATGTCGGACGGAGAAACGAGATCGATCCCCGTTTCAGTGGGTGTGCGATACATCAGGCGGTAGGATCCCAGGTTGCGGCCAAATTCCGGATCCTTCGACACCACCAGAGTCGCCGAAAGATATGGCCCGCCATCGAAGACGTGCATGAGCGGGTAGGGTATTGCCGTGAGATCGACGTCCTTGCCCTTAAGCACGACCTCCTGGCAGGGCGCATCTTTCACCATCACGGGCTCGATCAATCGCTCGAGACCCTTCTCGAAGCGCAGTGCTACGTCATTCTCCGGGCAGCCCATCGCCAGCGCGAGCCGCTTGCGACTCGAGACGAGCGCCCCCGCGAGTTGCCACCCCGGATACTCCTTCAGGTTCTCGCAGATAAGGGCCCGGGAAGACTGGCTCAGAAGCGCCGAAACGTCGCGAAGATCAACCGGCTTCTTTACTCGTGCAAGCTCACCGGCATCCTCGAGCTCGCTCAGAAAATCACGAAAACTTTTTTTCATGCTTGCCCTTTTAGTACCGGCTTCGACACTACCGCCTTATTCGGGATTGATGCCGCTCACTTTGACTATCGCCCGGTACCGCTCGAGGTCTTTCTTGATCCGTTCGAGGAAAGCCGCCGGAGACATCCCCGCTGTCTCCGAGCCCAATTCGGCATACCGCGCGCGAACTTCCGGCAAGTCGAGGATGCGCACCACTTCCGCGTTCAGCCGGTTGATGATCGGCCGCGGAACGCCTTTGGGCGCGAACATGCCCACCCAGATCGACGCGTCGACGTCGGGAATCCCCCCTTCCTGCGGCGTAGGCCAGTCGGGCCATGCCCGCATGCGTTTGGCGGTCGTCACGCCTACTACTCTTATCCGGCCTCCCTGCACATGGGCAATCGCGCCCGCAACCGACGCGACGCCCACAGCGACGTCGCCGATCGCGACCGCGGTGGCGGCCGCCGCTCCGCCTTTATAGGGCACGTGCAGCAGCTTGATTCCCGCTGCGTGCGCCAGCCACTCGCCCGCGAGGTGGTTGATGGTCCCGGTGCCCGCCGAGGAGTAAGCGACCTGCCCCGGTTTAGCCTTCGCCATGGCGACCAGTTCCTTGAACGTCGTGATCGCCATCTTGGGGTTGGCGATCAAGAGCAGCGGAGCATCGGTCACCATGGTGACCGGGATGAAATCGCGCTCGAGGTCGTAGGGAACGTTCGTGAAGATCGCCGGATTGACTGCAAACTCGCCCGTGTGCGCCATCAAGAGCGTGTAGCCGTCCGGGGCGCCCTTCGCGGCGATGGAAACGCCAATGAAGCCGTTGCCGCCGGCCCGGTTGTCGACCACGAACTGCCACCCGAGGCGTTCCGTGAGCGTCTGCGTCAGTATCCGCGCAGTTGTGTCCTGCGCACCCCCGGGCGACTGCGGAACCAGCATGCGGATCGGCCTCACCGGATAGTCCTGCGCCCCCGCTCCCGATGCCATCCACAGCGCAACACTCGCCAAACCCCACGTTAATCCGCGCATAGTCATTCCTCCGTGTGGTTGGTCCTCATGCGCGCCGCTTTTTGCCGGCAGCGAGCTTTACGGCGTTGATGAGCATCTATGAGTATGCCGTGTCTGTCAACTATGTGAACACATCATGTGAACACATCATTACGTCATTTCAAGGATAGAATTGCCGGTATGTCGAAACTAAAAACCACGTACGCCCGCAGCCGCGTCCCGCTTTACATACAGGTTGCGTCCGCGCTGCGTCAGCGCATCGAAAACGGCCAATGGCAGCCGGGACAGAAGATTTCAACGCTCGAAGGCCTCGAACGCGAATTCGAGGTCGCACGCGTCACCGTCCGGCAGGCGGTCGAACTGCTGCAAAACGAAGGGCTCGTGCATCGTCAACAGGGACGCGGCACCTTTGTCGCCGACAAGCTTCCGGACAAGCGCTGGCTCAGGCTCGAGACAACGTGGGAATCGCTCATTGCGCCGATCAAGGACAATACGCTCAAGCTCATCAAAGTCGATAACCCGCCGGCCGTGCCGACGCTGACGACGGGCGACGGCAAGCTCGCGCCCAACTACGTCTTCCTGCGCAGCGTGCAGATCAAGGACGGCGCGCCCTACGCGGTGGTCAATCTTCACCTCGAACGCGGCATCTACAACCGCAATCCGGATGCGTTTCTGACGCATACCGCGCTGCCGGTATTGGCAACGCTCGGCGCAACCGCCATCGCGCAGGCGCATCAAACGCTGGTCATCGGCTGCGCAGATCCCGGCACCGCGAGTCTGCTCCAGGTTCCGCTCGGGACACCCACTGCCGAGTGCCATTGCGTCGTTACCGACCGCAAAGGCATGGCGATCTACGTCGCCGAAATCATCTACCGCAACGATTGTGTGAAGCTTTACATCAATCTGCTCGACGGGTCGCGATCGTCCGCGAAACCCGCAGGTTCGAAATCGCGCGGCAGATCTGAGAGGGACGGTTAAATGTCGGAACATGGTGTCGGTGCTCCCGTCCTGCGCAAGGAAGACGCCCGTCTGATGCGGGGACGGGGCCAGTTCGTCGCCGATCTGCGGCTGCCTCGCATGCAGGATGTCGCCTTCGTTCGCAGCCCCCTTGCCCACGCGCACATCCGGTCCGTCGATATCCCCTCCGCGCTTCGCGGCTGCGTCTTCACGGCGGACGATCTCGCCGGCGTCAAACCGATCCGCGCCGTGTCGGGACTGCCCGGCTTCAAGGTGTCCGAGCAACCGCCGCTCGCGGCCGGCAAGGTCCGCCACGTGGGCGAACTCGTTGCGATGTGCGTGGCCGCAACGCGCGCCGAAGCGGAGGACATTGCCGCGTCGGTCCGGCTCGATCTCGACGAGTTGCCCGCCGTTCACGACATGCTGGCGGGACGCGCGAAGGACGCGCCACTGCTGCACGAAGCGTGGGGCGACAACGTCTTTCTCGAAACGAACGTCGAAGTCGACATCGCCCGCGCCTTGCACGCCCCGATCAAGGTGACCCGCGAGATTAAAACCGCGCGCCAATGCCAGGCGCCGATCGAAGGACGCGGCGTCGTTGTGCATTGGGATAGCCGTGCCGATCAGCTTGTCGTTTACTCGGCAACGCAAATGCCGCACATTGTGCGCACCGGACTGGCCGGGTGTCTCGGCCTCGATCATGGGCAGATCCGCGTCATTTCG
>JANNPG010000406.1:0-1992 GCA_031399805.1 Betaproteobacteria bacterium
TATTGCGCGATTAGTCGATCATCCGCTTCTCAGACACGCGACACGGCGCGTCACGCGCAAGTTGTACAGCGTTTATTACGATACCCCTGAACTCGCGCTGTGGCACGCGGGCGTGACGTTGCGGCTGCGGCGCAGCGGCAATCATTGGATGCAGACCGTCAAAAGCGGCGGCAGCGTGGCGGCGGGACTGCACCAGCACGAGGAAATCGAAACTCCAATCACGACGCCGTTGCCGGATTTCGATGCGCTGGAAACCAGCGAAGTCGCGGCACATTTATCCTCACTTGAACTGCGCGCGCAACTAATGCCGCTGACTGTCACGGAGTTCACGCGCACGAGCTGCATGCTGGCGCCCGCCGACGGCGTTGCAATCGAAGTGAGCATCGACCGCGGCCTCATCAAAAGTGGCGACACAACCGCGCCGATCTGCGAGGTCGAGCTCGAAGTGAAGCAAGGGCCGGCATGGCGCGTCTATCAGGCAGCGATGCAGTTGCTGGAAGCAGCACCGCTACGGGTCGAAGCCCGCTCGAAAGCGGAACGCGGCATCGCGCTTTATCTCAACACGCCGCGGAAACCGGTCAAGACGCCGCCATCGGCAGTCGTCGCCGGCATGACCCGCAACGACGCGTTCAAAGCGCTGGTGTTGACTTGCCTTGCGCACTTCACGAGCAACCAGGGCGGCATGCTCGATGATGGCAATCCCGAATATCTGCACCAGATGCGTGTCGCGCTGCGCCGGCTGCGCTCGGTGTTCAGCACGTTTGCGCCGCTCTTCCCGCCGGCGGTTCTCGCGCCGCCGGTCGCGGAAACGCGCTGGCTCGCGCGCCTACTCGGGTCGGCGCGCGACTTGGACGTATTCGCCACCGAGACGCTGCCGCCGGTCATGGCGCGTTACGCGCGACATGCCGGCCTTGCAGAGTTTGCGCGCGCGACCGCGCGGCTGCGCATTAACGCCAACCGGCGTGCACGGCACGCCGTCGCCTCGGCCCGCGGTCAGGGTTTGTTGCTAGCCCTGGGCGCGTGGACCAGCGCCGAAACCTGGTTTGAAGCGCTCGACGCCGCGCAGCGCCGCGAGCTTGAGCGGCCCGCGATCGAATACGCGCGGGAGACTTTGGGCGCCACGCTCAAGCGCGTGCGCAAGCGCGGCAGGAATTTTGCGAGCCTTGCGCCGCCGGATTTGCATCGTCTGCGCATTGCCGCAAAGAAGTTGCGCTATGCGACCGAGTTCTTCGCGCCGTTGTTTGACGAGAACGCTGCACGCGATTACCGGGCGGTGCTGGCGCGCCTGCAGGATGCGCTCGGTTCCTACAATGACGCGGTAAAAATGGGGCAGCTCGCCGCGCGCGCAAGCCGCAGCGTGCCGGGTGCGCCGGCGAACGAAGCGCGCGGCATCCTGCTGGGTTGGAGTGCCGACATGCAGGACGCGGGCACGCGCTATCTGAAGCGCGTGTGGAAGGACTTTCGCGGCGCCGCGCCGTTCTGGAAATAAAAGCACCTAAGGAAACCCGGAAATTCGCATGGATATTGGCTGTCAGAACGATCACGCTATGCAACAGCGGTCTGTCCCCGAGGGTTCCCCGCTTGCCGCCAAGGTATTGCCACGGCGGGCCGACCCCGATTATTCTCGGGTTCGACGCATTGCCAGCACCGGGCAGCTCTCTTATGATGTCTGCTTTCCCCCATCCAAGAGCGGTGGCGCCGGTTCGGGAGGAGTCCATGACTGCAATTACTCGAAAGCTTGCCGAATTCGTCGCCGGGATTGCGTACGACACTTTGCCCGTCGAGGTGCGCGAGCGCGTTAAAGCACTCGCCCTCGACCTCCTCGGCATCATGCTGCGCGCCCGCAACGAGGCGGAATCGACGCCGGCGATGGTTTCCGCCGCCAGCCTGCTCGGCCTGGCGGGGGGCGCCTGCACGGTGATCGGGGATGCCGCCGGCTACACGCCGCCCGGGGCGGCGATGTTGAACGGCACGCTCGCCCACTCGCTCGAC
>JANNPG010000436.1:0-5870 GCA_031399805.1 Betaproteobacteria bacterium
GAGCCGGCGCGCGAGCGCTACCTGATACTGAAGTCGCGCATGTATTACCGGCCGGTGTTTGCGCCGCTCGCGGCATTGATCATCGAGTGCGCGAGCGCCGGGGTCTGTTCATCGGATTTGTCGCTGTTCGACTACCGGAAATTGCGGCGGCCGGTTTATCCGTTTGACGATTAGGATGCCCGGCGCGCACCATCGCAGCGCAACATGCCCTTGTTAAGTGCCCCGCGATACGCTTGGATAGTGCCCAACTACTGCCTGCCGCTTGTAATACAATACGGACTCTTAATCTGCTGCGTTCGCACCGGCACGGCGGCGGGCACTCAAATTGCTAATACCGGTGCATCCAATCGTTTTCTGATGAAAGAGGGGATTCCGATGCTAAAGCTGTTTCGTTCGACCGGCCGTGGCGCCACTGCCGTCATGCTCGCCGCCGCGTTATTGTCCGGCGCTGCAATCGCCCAGCAGAAAGTTCTGAAGTTCATTCCGCAGGCCGATCTGCGCATTCTCGATCCGATTGCGACCACCGCCTACATCACGCGCAATCATGGCTACATGGTGTACGACACCCTGTTCGCCATGGACGAAAAGTTCCAGGTCAAGCCGCAGATGATCGACAAGTGGGAGCTCTCGAAAGACAATCTGACCTACACCTTCACGCTGCGCGACGGGTTGAAATTTCACGACGGCCAGCCGGTGCGCTCGGCGGACTGCATCGCGTCACTCGAACGCTGGAGCAAACGCGACGCGCTCGGCCAGAAACTCGCCGAGGCGGCCGAAGGGTGGACCGCGGTCAACGACAATACTTTCCGCCTGAAGCTTAAAAAGCCGTTCCCGCTCACACTCGAAGCGCTGGCGAAGCCGTCGTCGAACGTGCCGTTCATCATGCCGGAGCGTGTCGCCAAGACCGACGCGTTCAAGAACATTGAAGACGTGACGGGTTCGGGCCCCTTCAAGATGGTCAAGGCGGAATGGGTGCCCGGCAGCAAGGTGGTCTACGTCAAGAACACCGACTATGTGCCGCGCAAGGAGCCGCCGTCATGGGCGTCCGGGGGCAAGGTTGTGAAAGTGGACCGCGTCGAATGGATTTACATTCCGGATTCGGCGACCGCGGCCGCTGCGCTGAACGCCGGCGAAGCGGATATCTGGGAACAGTTGCCGCCCGACCTGATCCCGGTGCTCGCCCGGAACAAGGACATCACGGTCACCAACATTGATCAGCTGGGCTCGATGGGCATGATCCGCTTCAACTTCCTGCATCCGCCGTTCAACAACCAGAAGATGCGCCAGGCGCTGCTCTACATGGTCAACCAGCAGGATTACGTGATCGGCATCGCGGGCGACCCGAAGAACGGCTACCCGTGCTATTCGTATTTCACCTGCGGCACGCCGCTGTCGTCGGAAGTGGGGGCGGAGCCGTTGAAGGGCAAGCGCGACCTCGAGAAAGCCAAGCAGTTGGTGAAAGAGGCGGGCTACAAGGGCGAGAAAATCGTCATCATCAATGCGACGGACCAGCCCATTGTGAACGCGCAATCGCTATTGACCCTCGACATCCTGAAAAAGATGGGTTTGAACGCGGAAATCCAGGCCGGCGACTGGGGCACGCTGATCACGCGCCGCGCGGTCAAGGAGCCAATCGACAAAGGCGGCTGGTCGATATTCCACACCTGGCTGGTCGGTCCCGACATGGTCAACCCGGCGGTGAATTTCCCGATCCGCGGCACCGGAGAGAAGGCGTGGTTCGGCTGGCCGACCGACCCCAAGATGGAAGAATTGCGCGAAGTGTGGTTCAACGCCGCGGACGTTGCGAGTTCCAAGCGGGCGGCGGATGCGGTGCAGAGGCACGCGTTTGATTTCGTGCCGATCATCCCGACCGGGCGCTTCATCCTGCCCTCGGCGTACCGCTCCAACATCACCGGGCTCATTATCGCGCCGATCAACCTACTGTGGAACGTGGAGAAGAAATAACGTAACGGCGGCAGGCTTTATCGGTGTTCGCATATGTAGTCCGCAGACTGGGCGCGACCTTCGTCGTTATGACGGTGGTTGCGTTCGTCGTCTTCTCGCTGTTGTACTTCACGCCCGGCGATCCGGCGGCGATCCTCGCCGGTGATGCCGCAACCGACGACGATATCCGGCGCATACGCGCGAAACTCGGCCTCGACGAGCCGTTCTTCGTGCGTTTCGGCGGCTGGGTCTGGGCGCTGCTGCACGGCGATCTCGGCACTTCGATCTTCACCAACCTGCCGGTTACGCACCTGATCGGGCAGCGCGTCGAGCCCACGCTCGCGCTGACGCTTTGCACGCTGCTTGTTTCGGTCGCGATCGCGGTGCCGCTGGGCGTGATTGCGGCCGCACGCGTCGGCACCTGGCTAGACCGCGCGGTGATGGCGTTTTCGGTACTCGGGTTCTCGGTGCCGGTATTCGTGCTCGCCTACATTTTGATCCTCACGTTTTCGATCCAGCTCGACTGGTTGCCGGTGCAGGGTTACCGGCCCATCCGCGAGGGCGTGTGGCAGTGGCTGCGCCACCTGATACTGCCCAGCATTGCGCTGGGCACCGTGTATATCGCGCTGATTGCGCGCATCACGCGCGCCTCCATGCTCGACGTGCTCGCGCAGGACTACATCCGCACCGCGCAGGCCAAGGGCCTGTCGTCCAATGCGGTATTGACCAGCCACGCGCTGAAAAACGCCGCGGTGCCCATCATGACCATCATCGGCATCGGCATTGCGCTGCTGATCGGCGGTGCCATCGTCACTGAGACCGTGTTCGCCATTCCCGGCATCGGCCGGCTCACGGTGGATGCGATTCTGCGCCGCGACTATCCGATCATCCAGGGCGTAATCCTGATGTTCTCGGCAATTTACGTGATCATCAACCTGGTGGTCGATCTCTCCTATATGTTCTTCGATCCGCGTATTCGTTACTAAAATGACGACCGCCGCGATCGATCGCCTGCCGAAGTCGGTGTCGCCGACCTGGCAGTTTTTCAGCGATGCGTTCCGTCGTCATCCGACCGCCATCGTTGGCGGCGTGGTGCTGCTGCTCATGATATTGATCGCCATCTTCGCACCGTGGCTGGGCACCGTCGATCCGCAGGCGGTGGCGCCAGTCCGCCGGCTTAAGCCGCCGTCGGCGGAATTCTGGTTCGGCAGCGACATGCTGGGCCGCGACGTTTACAGCCGCGTGCTTTACGGCGCGCGCGTGTCGCTCGCCATCGGCATCGCCGTTGCGCTGTTCAGCACATTGGTCGGGCTCGCGATCGGGCTGGTCACGGGATTCATCCGCTGGCTCGACGCCATCGTGATGCGCATCATGGATGGGTTGATGTCGATCCCGCCGGTGCTGCTCGCCATCGCGCTGATGGCGCTGACCCGCGCCAGCATCGAAAACGTGATCCTCGCCATCACGCTCGCCGAAGTGCCGCGCGTGGTGCGCCTCGTGCGCAGTCTCGTGTTGACGCTGCGCGAGCAGCCGTACGTCGAGGCCGCGGTCGCCGCCGGCACCACGCTGCCGCGCATACTCGTGCGCCATATATTGCCCAACACGATGGCGCCGCTGCTGGTGCAGGCCACCTACGTGTGCGCGTCGGCGATGATCACCGAAGCCATCCTGTCGTTCATCGGCGCCGGCACCCCGCCGAACATCCCGAGCTGGGGCAACATCATGGCGGAAGCGCGCAGTCTTTTTCAGATCGCGGGTTACCTGATTTTGTTTCCCGGCATCTTCCTGTCGCTGACCGTGCTGTCGGTGAATCTCCTGGGCGACGGCATGCGCGATGCGCTCGATCCGCGGCTGGCGCGGAGAATGTAATGGCCGTAACCGAACCACTGCTCGAGGTCGACGGCCTTAAAACCTATTTCTACACGCGCGACGGCATCGTGCGCGCGGTTGACGGGGTGTCGTTTACGGTCTATCCCGGCGAAACGCTTGCAGTGGTGGGCGAATCCGGTTGCGGCAAGAGCGTGACTTCGCTGTCGATCCTGCGTTTGATTGCATCGCCGCCGGGGAAAATCGTCAGCGGCCGTCTCATGTTCCAGGGGCGCGATCTGCTCGGTCTCTCGGAAGACGCAATGCGCAAAGTGCGCGGCGATGAAATCTCGATGATATTTCAGGAGCCGATGACGTCGCTCAACCCGGTGCTGACCATCGGCCGCCAGATCGCCGAGGCGCTGGTCCTGCATCGCGGCATGACGCGCGCGCAGGCTCTCGAGCGCGCCGGGGAGATGCTCACGCTCGTCAATATTCCCGAAGCCGCGCGGCGCATCGAGCAGTATCCGCATCAACTCTCCGGCGGCATGCGCCAGCGCGTGATGATCGCGATGGCGCTCGCGTGCAATCCGCGGCTCTTGATCGCCGACGAGCCGACTACCGCGCTTGACGTGACGATACAGGCGCAGATCCTCGACCTGATGCGCGGTTTGAAGGAAAAAACCGGCGCGGCAATCGTGCTGATCACGCATGACCTCGGGGTCGTGGCTGAAATGGCGCAGCGCGTGGTGGTGATGTACGCGGGACGCAAGGTCGAGGAGGCGCCGGTCGAGGCCTTGTTCGCCCACCCGCGCCATCCGTATACACAGGGCCTGCTCAAATCGATCCCCAGGCTCGAAGAAGCCGGCGCCACGGACCGCCCGCGCCTGGCGGAAATTCCGGGTATGGTGCCGTCGCTCAAAGAAGAGATCGCCGGTTGCGTGTTCGCGCCGCGCTGCTCCTACGTGACCGAGCGCTGCCGCCGCGACTTCCCGTCGCTTGAGGAAAAGACGCCGGGACATTGGGTCGCGTGCTGGGAAGCGGACCGTTTGGACGGAGGTGGTGCGTGAGTGCAGAGACGGCCGAAGTGCTGCTCGAGGTCAAGCGCCTCGTCAAGCACTACCCGGTGCGCAAGGGTGTATTCGGGCGCGTGACCGGGCAGGTGCATGCCGTGGACGACGTCAGTTTTTCAATCGCCGCCGGCGAAACCCTGGGGCTGGTCGGCGAAAGCGGTTGCGGCAAATCGACCACCGGCAAGGCGGTGCTGAAGCTGCTCGAACCGACCAGCGGATCGATCGACTGGCGCGGGCGCCGCATCGATCAGCTGACCGCGGCCGACATGCGGCCGTACCGGCGCGAACTGCAGGTGGTTTTCCAGGATCCGTATTCCTCGCTCAATCCGCGCATGCGCGCGCAAGATATTGTCGGCGAGCCGATCCGCAATTTCGAGCGCGCGGGCGGCGTTGAAATTCGCGACCGCGTCGCGACGCTCTTTGATAAAGTCGGTCTCAGGTCCGATCAGATGATCAAGTATCCGTACGAATTCTCGGGCGGCCAGCGCCAGCGCCTGGGCATCGCGCGCGCACTGGCGCTGCGGCCCAAGCTCATCGTGTGCGACGAACCGGTGTCCGCGCTCGACGTTTCGGTGCAGGCGCAGGTGATCAATCTCCTGATGGACCTGCAAAGCGAGATGCAGCTCTCGTATTTGTTTATCGCGCACGATCTGGCGGTGGTCGAGCACATCAGCCACCGCGTCGCGGTCATGTATCTCGGCAAAGTCGTGGAACTCACCGACAAACGTTCGCTGTTTGCGCACCCGCAGCACCCGTATACCGAGGCGCTGCTGTCGGCGGTTCCTGTACCGGATCCGCGCGCGCAGAAAAAACGCATCATACTGGCCGGCGACGTGCCGAGCCCGATCAACCCGCCGCCGGGATGCCGCTTTCATACGCGCTGCCCGTACGCGTTCGAGCGCTGCCGCGTCGAAGAGCCGGCGACGCAGGAAGTGCGCCCCGGCCATTTTGTCGCCTGTCATCTGCGCGAAGCCGACAAAGCGTAAACTTGATTTAGAGCGCATGTCAAAATCAGGGTAGCGCAGGAGACTCGCCTGCAACGTCAAC
>JANNPG010000458.1:0-3731 GCA_031399805.1 Betaproteobacteria bacterium
CCGGTGTGCCAGTGCTCGAGCACGCGGCCGGTGCACAGCCACAAGTCGTATTCGGCGCCGGGCGATTCCGCCGCCGGCTGGTACGGCAGCGCGAAGATGACCGCCTTGCCATCCGGTTTGCCGTAGAAACGCACGCCTTCGCCTTTCTTCACGTACGGATCGTAGCCTTCGCGGAAGCGCCACAGCGTCTCCTTGCCGTCGACCACCGGCCAGCGCAGTCCGCGGGTCTTGTGGTACAGGTCGAACGCCGCGAGGTCGTGCGCCTTGCCGCGGCCGAACTTCGCGTACTCCTCGAACAGGCCTTTCTGCAGGTAGAAGCCGAAGTGCTTGGATTCGTCGTTGTCGAATCCTTGCTGCAGGTCCTTGAGTGGGTACTTGTTGACTTCGCCGTTGGCGAATAACACGTCGAACAGCGACTTGCCGCGGACCTCGGGCATCTTGGCGACCAATTCCTCACCCCATGCTTCCTCGACCTTGAAGCGCTTGGAGAATTCGACGATCTGCCACAGGTCGGACTTCGCTTCGCCTGGCGCTTTTACCTGCTGGCGCCAGAACTGGCCGCGCCGCTCGGCATTGCCGTAGGCGCCTTCTTTCTCCGCCCACATCGCGGCAGGCAGGATCAGGTCGGCCGCGAGCGCGCTAACCGTCGGGTAGGCGTCGGAGACCACGATGAAGTTGTCGGGATTGCGAAATCCCGGATAGCGCTCCTGGTTCATGTTGGGCCCCGCCTGCATGTTGTTGGTGCAGAGGGTCCAGTAGAAATTGAGTCTTCCGTCTTTGAGCGCGCGGTCCTGCGCCACGGCATGTAATCCGGGCTGACCTGGGATCGTCCCCGCCGGCAGTTTCCAGATCTGTTCGGCAACCTCGCGATGCTTCGGGTTCATCACCACCATGTCGGCGGGTAGCCGATGCGAGAAGGTGCCGACCTCGCGCGCGGTGCCGCACGCCGACGGCTGGCCGGTCAATGAGAAGGGTCCATTGCCAGGCTCGGAAATCTTGCCGGTCAGCAGGTGGCAGTTGTAGACCATATTGTTGACCCACGTGCCGCGCGTGTGCTGGTTGAAGCCCATCGTCCAGTACGACACGACCTTGACTTTCGGATCGGCGTAGAGCTTGGCGAGCGCTTCGAGTTTGTCTTTAGGCACGCCTGAGAGTTGCGACGCCTTGTCCGCGGTGTACTCGGACACGAACTGCTTAAAGTCCTCAAAGCTGATCGGATCGGCCTTGTTGGGATCGCCTTTGGGTTTGCCATCAGTACCTGGGTAGCCGTTATTGTTGGCCACTTGCTCCAGCGGGTGATTCGGGCGCAGGCCGTAGCCGATGTCAGTCACGCCCTTCATGAAATTGACGCTTTTCTTGACGAACTCCTCGTTCACGCTGCCCGACTGGATGATGTAATTGCAAATGTAATTGAGGATCGCCAGATCGGTCTGCGGCTTGAAGATCAGCTCGATGTCCGCGAGTTCGGTGCTGCGATGGCCGAACGTGGAGAGCACCGCGACCTTCACGTGCTTGGCGGTCAAGCGCCGGTCGGTGAGCCGCGACCACAGGATCGGGTGCATCTCGGACATGTTCGCGCCCCACAGCACGAACGCATCGGCGTGCTCGAGGTCGTCGTAGCAACCCATCGGTTCGTCGATGCCAAATGTCCGCATGAAGCCTGCGACTGCGCTCGCCATGCAATGACGCGCGTTGGGCTCGATATTGTTGGAGCGCAGCCCGGCCTTCATGAACTTGGCGCCGGCGATGCCTTCCCAGATCGTCCATTGGCCGGAGGCGAACATGCCGACCGAAGTCGGGCCTTTCGCCTTCAGCGCTGCCTTGCACTTTTCTTCCATGATGTCGAAGGCCTGCTTCCAGGAGACCGGCGCGAACTCGCCGTTCTTGTCGAACTTGCCGTCTTTCATGCGCAGCAACGGGCGCGTGAGCCGGTCCTTGCCGTACTGGATCTTGGCGAGGAAATAGCCCTTGATGCAAAGCAACCCCTTGTTGACCGGCGCGTCCGGGTCACCCTGGGTCGCCACCACGCGGCCGTCCTTTGCGCCGATCAGAACGCCGCAGCCGACGCCGCAGAAACGGCACACGCCCTTGTCCCAGCGGATGCTCTTGTCCTCGGCCGGGGTGGCTGCCGCGCCGGCTGGTAGGCTGATTCCCGCGGCGGCGGCCGCCGCGGCGGCCGCGTTCGCTTTGATGAATTCGCGTCTGTCGAGCTTCATTTGTCCGCCTCCTGTGGAAGACCATCATCACAATACTGGTAGACGAGCGATGCAGAGATCACCCCGTCCAGTTGGTGCAGCTTGAGAAAAATATCCGGTGGCGCGTACCGCTCGCCGTCCTCGATGATGAGGACGAGGCGGCCGTCGTTGCCATCGGCGTGGATTTCAACGCCCGGGATCATCGCCAAGCCGTTGCGCACGCCGGCGAGCTTCTCCGTGCGCGCGCGCAGAATCACGCTTGAAATATTCACTGTTTCGCTCCTTTACGCTGTAACCTCGGTTTCGGTGTGCCGCATGGCAATTGCCCCGACCGGGCACGCGCCATGACAGGCGCCGCAACCCGTGCAGGCTTCGGTGTCAAGTTCGGGCACGGCCACGCCACCTGCGCGCAACCCGAACCGGATCGCGCGTGCCTCGCAGGCATCGCCGCAGGTGCGGCACACGACCTGCTTCAGCGCAATGCATGCCCCGCCGATCCGTGCCTTGACCGACCACGCGGCTTCGCCCACATGCCGTAGCGCGCCAGCTTCACACGCCCGCACGCAGTCACCGCAGAAGGTGCACTCGCCGCGCGCGAAATCGATTTCTGGAAAGCCGCCTCGCCCGTAGACGATGATGCCGGTCGGACAAACAGTGCTGCAAGCATCGCAACGGGTGCAGCGTTCGACAAATTCCGTTTCGAGCAACGCCCACGGCGGACGCAGCGGCATGTCCCTGCCGGAGAAATCGCCGCGGAAAAACCCTCTGCGCGATGCGTGCATGGTAGCTTGCCCCTACATGACGATTTTATAGTTGTTATTTATAGCAACGTGGCGGTGCTGGAGGTTTGATCCAAATCAAAATAAGCTCGGTATTCTGGTTGGCACGCGGCTGCATCTGCTGCTCAATCAGCCGTCGTTCGGGGTCGACGGCATCAAGCTCAACGTGACTATTGCATTCGCTTGCCGAATCTGCATAGACTCGCATTATGATTACATAATGGGGAGTAGGGCATGCATACCAGGGCAGTTTCATGGGTGGGTGTAGCCGTTGTAATTCTCGCCGCGCTGACATTGCCCGGCGTCGCGCTCGCCGCGCAGACCGCGAAGGCGGATAAGCCGGCAGCCGGCAAGTCGTTCAACCCCGACACCTGTTACGGCTGCCATGCGCCGATCAAGGAGTTTCATGCCGGCAGCTAGCACAAGAACGTCAGTTGCACCGCTTGCCACAACGGCGTCGATAAGCACCTCGCCGATTCCAAAACTCGTCCGGTCACGCGCACCGACCTCGCCGCCTGCGGCACCTGCCACCAGCAGCAGTACGCGAGCTTCCAGACCATGAACTGGAAGAAACCCGCGCGCTTCGAAAAGTCGCAGCTGACCGGCTCGTCGCCGAACCCCGCGTGGGACAAGCTGATGATGCCGCATGGCTTCACCAAAGAGCACAATCTGCCGCGCTCGCACACCTTTGCGCTGCTCGATCAGTTGCTCGTCGACCGCTCGTTCGGCGGCCGTTTCGCCTACAAGAATGGCTGGC
>JANNPG010000460.1:0-3071 GCA_031399805.1 Betaproteobacteria bacterium
CGCGGCATCGCCGTCAATCGTCACCTTGAAACCAGCGCCGCGGATATTTACGCGCTCGGCGATTGCGCCGAAGTCGAGGGGCTGGTGCTGCCGTTCGTGATGCCCATCATGCACGCCGCGCGCGCGCTTGCGGCGACGCTCGCCGGCAAACCCACGCAGGTTGCCTACCCCGCGATGCCGGTGCTCGTAAAAACTCCCGCGTGCCCGACCATCGTCTCGCCGCCGCCCGCCGGCGCCGACGGCAAATGGACGGTAACGGCCGACGCGGAAAGTGTGAAAGCGCTATTCCACGACGCCTCCGGCAAGCTGCTTGGTTTTGCATTGAACGGTAATGCCACCACCGAACGCGCCGCACTCACGCAGCAATTGCCGCCGGTGCTGGCTTAGAGAAAGAAACAAGTTAATCGGCTCGATTCGTACTGAGCGACCGGCGAAGCGCCTCCGGTCTCGAACCCGTTCAGGCCCGCCCGCTTGCAGATGGGTTGCCGGATTTCACGGCATTCCGGATTTCTGACGTAAGTTCTGCGTGCGACAGATCCACGTCGGCAATATCATCACCCACCCATTTGTACTCTTCCATAGTATCCGGATCGGCGACGATCGCGCGTGCCTCCAGGCGCTTCCTGTTTCGGTGGAATTCGAGTTGCTCTTTGATGACCCGCTTGGCGATGAAAATAAATAGCAGAATTGCAATGGCAAATGCAACGATAACGGAACTCATCCAGAAGTTCCGGCATACCGGCGCATGCATGTCGCTCCCCACGCACAATTGCACGTAGATTACGAGCCCTTTTAGCTGCCGCCAATACGGTTCGATGAGGTTGAGGGCTTCCATGCGCTCACGACTTATCCTTCGGGACGTTCCGCATACGGAATATCGGACAATTAGACACCCAAAGCCATAGCGTTGTCATCCCGTCATCAATCCGGCCAGCAACGCGCGATCGCATCCTCGATCCACGCGATTTCGGCATCAAGCGTGCTGTAGCGAACGCCGTCATCGCCATTGCCGGCGCCGCCCTTGATACGATGTAACGCGGCCGATCTGAGATTTGCATCGCTGACGGCATAACCCAGGCGCGCGTAGCGTTCGGCTTCGATTGCGATTTCCTCGCGTGGCCCGTTGCCGAACCACACCCACTGCGCGACGAAATCCTGCGCGAGTTTTTCGAATTCGCGGAAATCGCCGTCCGCAATCGGTTGCGCCGGATCGATCGCGCGATATTCTGGCTCGGCACCGGCAGATAAACGCCACGCGCGGCTCCATTCCGCCGCGCCCTCGGTCGCCCACAACTCGATCGCGCCGGTCGCCGCCTCGCGCGCGATCCGGAACAGCGCGTCTTCGGTTCCAGTCAGCATATAGCCGCGGCATTCGTCGCGTCCGCTGCGTACCGCGGCAAGCGCCAGCGCAAGATATCCGTCGGCATTGACCCGGATCGCCACCGCGCAACCGGCGCCGGCGCCGGTGACGTTTTCGACTTTCTGCTCCGTAAGCGTGCCGCGCGCGATAGTCGCCGTGCCGCGCACGCCGCTCTCTGCGGCCACCCATTCCGCCACCACCGTAAGATCGGGAAACTCGCCCGATGCCAGCGCGAACGGTGGAAAGGGGATTCCGCCCGCCACCTTGAGATCGTAATGCAATACGTTAGCGGCATGCTGCTCTTCACATTCCCCCGCGACGCCGTGCTCGGCGAACAGCAGCTTTAACCGCGCATCGAATGCCGCGAGCTGCGCGGGTTCGCCGCTGACTTCGAACACGACATGCGTCAACGCGGCTGTCATCACCGCTCCGGCGCGCGAAAACACGCGAGCCCCGCGACCAGCGCGCACACTCCGATTGCCGCAAATGCAATCGCATAACTCGCGCTGACCATAACGATGGCCCAATAGACGAACGGCCCGACCACCACACCCAGGTAAGTCATGCCCAGTGTTGCGCCGGTGGCCTGCGCGATATCGCCGCCGGGCGCAATGCGCGCGACTTCCGCGACGAACACTCCGTTCCAGCCGATCGCGCTCGCGCCGAATACCGCCGCGAGCGCCACCACGCCCGCATACGGCCACTGTGCGGACACCTGCGTCATCGCGAACGCACACACTGCCATGGCAACGCCCAGCGCTCCCAGCACCGTGCGCGCGTTCCCCGCGAGGTCGGCAGCCGCGCCCCACGCGATGCGGCCAACGATGCCGGCGATCATCGCGGCGGAAAACACCGCACCGGCAGTCACCAGCGAAAGCCCCCCGCGCTCTGTCAGAAACACCACGAGATAACTCGTGAAGCACACCTGCACGGCGGCATACGCGAATGAGATCAGCGCGAGATCGCGCAAAGCGGGTGCGGCAAACACCAGCCGCAGCAATGCCACGTGCGAAACGCGTGCGGATCGCGGCGACCGGCTGCGGCCGGCGTCGTAATGCTCGCGTCGCGGCTGCACCGCCAGCGCCATCAACGCGCACAAGCCGCCGACGGTCAGCGCCGCCGCGCGCCAGCCGTACGCGACGATCAGCATCGGCACCAGCGCGCCGGCCAATGCGCCGCCGAGCGGCACGCCCGTCTGGCGGATCGACATGATGATATTGCGCAGGCGTTCTGGCGCGCGCGTCGAGAGGATGGCGGAACTCGCGGGCGTGATCGGGCCGTAGCCGATGCCGAGCATGAACGCGCCGATCACGCACACCACCGGCGATGCAAGCGCGAAAAGCGCAATGCCGCCGGCGCTCCATAGCAACGAATGCTGGCTCACGCGCAACGGACCGTGCCATGCAACGAGGGCCCCGCCGCGCGGCGCCGACAGGCTCGCCGCGATATACATGAGGGAAATGACGATGCCGATCGCGCTGGCGCTGACACCAAGATCGCCCTGCGCCACGGGTGCCAGCAACGGCGGCGCGAACGCCGCAAACGACACCAGCGCCTGCACCAGCGTGGTAATAGCGACCGCCACGACGAGCGCGCGCGTATCAGCAGCGCCCGCGCTCACGGCTGCCGCACGGCTGCGTCGCCCGCCGGGTTGCTAGGATCGCGTTTCAAAATGAGGGTAGCGCAGGCGACTCGCCTGCATTCGTTGACG
>JANNPG010000478.1:0-1621 GCA_031399805.1 Betaproteobacteria bacterium
CATTCAACCAACCCAATATCGAATTTCTTGACGCGCAGCCACGGTAACGCGTCACCGCCATCCCGAACGCCAACCACAGGAGGATGCAATGCTCGAACGCTACCACGTCACGCCGGAGAACACTTACAAGGTCGGCGGCAACAAAAAGGTTATTTATACGCCTGTGGTGGTGGTGAAGACCGCCGACCATGCCCACGTCTATGTTGCCGGGCGGTCGTCCCGCACCCTCGACGGCGACGTGGCATGCAAAGGCGACATGCGCGGGCAGATCCGGGAGGTATGCAAAGCTATCGAGATTTCGCTCGCTTCCGTGGGCGCGAACTTCGCGGACATTACGCGTACGATCACCTATACGACCGACATGAAGGCGTATTTTGCGGTCATTGATGAGCGCTTCAAGTTCTTCAAGGACCCGCTGCCGACGAGCACGCTGATCGGCGTCGCGTGCCTCGCCATGCCCGAGATGCTGGTCGAGATCGAGGTCGAAGCGATCATCGAATCGGAACGCCTGCGCGTGCCGAAGAAATAGCGGCGCTCTTTGCGCCGGCTCGTCAATCGAGGCGTATCCCCGCCTCCTTGATCACCGCCTGCAGTCTTTTCGCTTCGGCTTTCAGGATGTTTTCGAAATCGGCGGGCGGCATGCCGCCGGGCTCCATGCTCGCCGTGCTGAATTGCGCGAGCAGATCCGGCTGTTTGAGCACTTCCCGCACGTCGGCATGGATCTTGTTGATGATCGCTTTTGGCGTCTTGGCGGGCGCGAGCAGTCCAAACCACACGTTGACCTCGTAACCGGGCACGCCGCTCTCGGCGACGGTCGGGGTATCGGGCAGAACGGAGGCCCGCTTGGCGCTCGTGACGACGATCGGCCGCAGCCGGCCCGCCTTGATGAACGGCACGCCTGCGCCGGTGGAGGTCGTCACCAGTTGTGTTTCTCCGGCGACGGCGCCGGCCACGGCGGCGCCCGCTCCCTTGAATGGAACGTGCACCAGTTCCACCGCAGCCATCTTTTCCAGAACCATGACCGCCAGATGCCCGAATGTGCCTATGCCCGACGATGCATAGGTCAGCTGTTTCGGCTTCTCCTTCGCCGTTGCGAGCAGCTCCTTGAAGGTCTTGATTGCAACCGTCGGGTGGGCGGCCAGCAGCATCGGGGAAATGCTGAGCATCGTTATCGGCGTGAAGTCGGCCATGCCGTACGGGAGTTTTGCATACAGATACGGCATCGCCGTGAACTCGGCCGAAACCAGCACCAGCGTGTAGCCGCCGGGCGTGGCTTTCGCGACGATATCGGTGCCGATGATCCCGGCTGCGCCGGCGCGGTTGTCGACGATGACCTGCTGTTGCCATTTTGTCGTCAGACGGGTGCTGACGACACGCGCGGTGAAGTCCAGCCCGCCCCCCGGCGACGACGGAACGACCAGCCTGACCGGACGCGCGGGAAACACCTCATCCTGTGCGGCGACGGACGCGCCGGTGGCGGTCAGCCAGATCGCTGCCGCGAGTGCCAATCGGTTGAACATGGTTTCCCTCCTGCTGACGAGCGGATAACGAACGTTGCTGTAGCGTCTGGATTATCGTAGCAAACAAACCGCGATAACGACAGAAAATTCGCGCCTGCGGC
>JANNPG010000496.1:0-17925 GCA_031399805.1 Betaproteobacteria bacterium
CGCCGGTGCCGCGAGTTCGCTGATGTTCGCGAGCTTGGCGCCGATTTCGCGCAGCACGATTTCAGGCCGCTGATCGCATTCTTCGGCCGTGCGCAGCGCCGGCGGCTTCAACTGCGCTTCAATGTAAGCGCCGAGCCGGCGCGAGCGCGCCACTACCCGCGCGCCGAACAAGCGCCGCTCACGGTCGTAACGCGCAAGCGCGGCGGTAACATCGCCGGGCCATCCTGCGATGGCCTGCGCAAGACATTGCGCGTCGAGCGCGGCTTTGGTCACGCCCATGCCGACGTGCGGCCGCGCGACAAACGCGGCGTCGCCCAATAACACCACGCGCCCAACCACGAGTTGCGGCGATTCGAGATCGAAGATCGCCTGGAAGAACGGCTGCGGCGCGCGCTCGACGATTTCGTATATCTGCGGCGCCAACAGCGCTTTCGCCTCCGCGCGCATTTCCGCCACCACCTCCGGCCTGATTAACGGCGGCGCAATTGAGACGCCGTGACAATGCCCGTTCGCATCGGTCGCGAGCCGCGGCAGCTTGGTGTCAAAATCGGCCGGCCGGTACCAGACGAAATTGGAACTGCGGCGCCCCGGCCGCACGTCGTTATCGCGCCCCGGCACCGGGTAGACCAGCATCATCTCGCCGACGGGCAGCCCGAACGCGTAACGCTCGAAGATCGCCGCGTGCGTTGCCGGCGATACCGCGCTTTCATCGACGACGCCGCGCCATGCGATATAGCCCGCGTACTGCGGCTGCGCCTCGGGCAAGACCTGCGCGCGCACTGCGGAGTGTATGCCGTCGGCAGCGACCAGCAAATCGCCGCGCGCGGTGGTGCCGTCGCTGAAGATCGCGGTGACGCCATCGACGTCCTGCTCGATCGTTTCGAGATTCATGCCGAAGTGATACTGCGGCTCCGGCAACAGGTCCTTCAGCGGCCGGTAAATGCGCGCCCACGCGGTCATCGTCTGCGCCAGCGGAATTTCGAACACGCTGTTGCCCGCGTGATCGAGGCACACGCGCTGATGGACGTCGACGCCGATCGATTGATCGACGGTGATACCGAGTCTGCGCATCACCGCAAAGAGTTCGTCGTGCGTGCCGATGCCGGCCCCGCGCGTGGCGAGATCGTCGGCGACGCGCTCGAACACTTCGACGTGCCAGCCGATCGCGCGCAGCATGTTGGCGGCAAAGAGGCCGCCGAGCGAACCGCCGATGATTAGAGCGCTTAACATAGTGAAACGCACACGTGTTTCATTATGTTAAGCGCTCTCTGCGCGCTGCTGTCTGTTCATCGCGTTATGATAGCGGCTATTCACAGACGATGGAAACGATCATGGATGTGTGGAACGGGAGCAACGACACGGCGTGGGACGCCGCGCAGGAAGAGTTATTCGCCGCCGGCGTGACGGACGGTCTGCCGGTCATGCCGCCGACGCGCGAACGCGTCGCACGGATGCTTGCGCATTGCGGATTCGACGCCGATGAAGTGGTGACGACGCTGCCGCCGGCATTTGAAGAAGCGACCTGGCGCGACATCGCGATCAATGCCGTGATGGCGGGCTGCCTGCCCGCGTATCTGCCCGTCGTCGGTGCGGCGGTCGCAGCCCTTGCCGACGGCGCATTCAACCTGATCGGCATCGCGACCACCACCGGCTCCGCGGCGCCTATCGTCATCGTCAACGGTGCAATCGTCGCCGCGCTCGGCATGAACGCGGAGGGCAATGCGCTGGGGCCGGGGAACCGCGCAAACGCCGCCATAGGCCGCGCGGTCAGCCTCGCGCTGCGCAACATCGGGGGCGCCAAACCCGGCGAACTCGACATGGCGACGCTCGGGCAGCCCGCGAAGTACACGTGCTGCTTCGCCGAGAACGAAGCGGCGAGCCCGTGGACAGCACTGCACGTTGAGCGCGGCTTCGACAAAGACGCGAACGTCGTAACCGTGGTCGGCATATCCGGTTCAGTCGAAGTGGTCGATTCGGCCAGCAACAAGCCTGAAGACCTCGCGCAAACTTTCGCGCAATCGATGCTGATCGCCGGCACCGCCGGCGGCGGCGGGCACGGACTCCTGGGCGGCGGCGAGCCACTGATCATCATGCCGCCCGAAATCGCCAACGCGTTTGACCGCGGTGGTTGCACGAAAGCGCAGGCCAAGGCCGCGATCTTCGCGCGCGCAGTCATGCCGCTCGATCGTCTCTCTCCCGCCGTGCGCGCGCACCTGGTGGAGCTCAGGACTTCTGCCGGGGACGCCGACGCGAACGCTCCGCTGCGCGTCGCGCATGAACCGGATGACGTGATGATCGTGGTCGCCGGCGGTGTGGGCGTTAAAGCCGCCTATGCGCCGACATGGGGCGGGACGACGCGCGCGGTGAGCCGAATCATCCGCGACCGCCGGTAAGAAGTCGCTTCGAACATTGGCCAATTCAGCCGCCGATCAACGCCGATAAGTCCGATTCAGCATAGTCCAAATTGAGCGCCAGCATGGTCCCGTCAACATCGACTCCTATCGCGATCAAATTCGGCGGCTACCAGAAGCCGGCCTCGATCCACAACCGCGCGGCCGCGCGTTTCGGCGAGATACTCAAGGCGAAGCTCGGTGAGCGCATCACGTTCGAGCTGACAGGCGACGTTCTGGCGCTGGGCCGCAAGTCGGGCGATTTGCTGCCGATGGTCGAGCGCGGGGAATTGTCCTGCTGCTATATATCCACGGTGCGCTTTACCCATGTCGTGCCCGAGTTCAAGCTGCTGGAACTGCCGTTCGTGGTCAAAAGCCGCCCCGCCGTTACCAGCGCTCTCGACGGGGAACTGGGCGACTACCTCAAGCGCCGCGTGCGCGAGGCGACACCGTTTCGCGTGCTCGGCTTCTGGGACAACGGCTTCCGGCATTTTTCAAACCGCGTGCGACCGATCCGCACGCCGGCGGATTGCCGGGGGCTGCGCATCCGCACGCAAATGAGCGAATTGCATGGAGAAGTCTTCCGCACGCTCGGCTTCGAACCGATTCCCGCGGACATCAAGGAGTTCGTGGCCGAAATCGCCACCGAAAAATTCCAGGCGCAGGATAATCCGCTGACCAATATCTACAACTTCGGCGTGCACAACCATCATCGCTACATTACGCTCTCCGGGCACCTCTTCGGCGCGAGCGTGATGGCGTTCAACGAACGTGAATACCAAAGCTGGCCAGAAGACATGCGCAAGGTCGTGGAAGCAGCAGCGCTGGAAGCAACCGCGTTACAGCATCAGTTGGCTGCCGCGGAAGATGCGGAAATACTCGCCAAGATCGATCCGCGCGACAACGACGTGATAAGCCTGACCAATGACGAGCATGCGGCATTTGTCACCGCGGTACAGCCGGTGTTTGCCAAATACCAGAGAGAACTCGATCCAAAACTCTTCAGTTATCTCGAGCGGTGAAATATTGACTATTGCAAAACAAGACTGTCATCCGGTTTCGAAATCGTCAATACTAGAGGTCCTGTCTCCAGGAGGCCTTAAAGCATTATTCTAGGTTTTGGACACCATGGGACAATAGTGCAAGACGAAGAAAGAAGAAGGAGGCAACATGTTTTTCTGTAGATCCACGGTAAAGCGGGTTGCGTCGGGGCCGGAGGAAAGCACGGCGGGATGCAAGGCGAAGTGGCGGTTTACGCTGAATTGGCTTTGCTTGAGGCGCGTTTTCCACGGTGCGGCGATCATCGCAGCGTGCGGCGCGACGCTGCCCGGAGCGCAGGCGCAGGGGTATCCGTCGCGGGTCGTTCAAATCGTTGTGCCTTATCCTGCCGGCGGCAGTTCGGATGTGATCGCCCGCCTGCTCGGTGCCAAACTCGCGGAATCGCTCCGGCAGACGTTCCTCGTCGATAATCGCCCCGGAGCCGGTACCCTCATTGGCACGCTGTACGTCGCGAAGGCCGCCCCGGATGGCTACACATTACTGCTCGCTGACGTGCCGTTCACGGTGAACCCGGCGGTTTCTCCAGAGACCGGATACGATCCGGTGCGGGACTTCACACCTATCACACTGATCGGTGTCTCCGCGCAGTTCATGTACTCCAACCCAGCGCGTTTCAGATCGCTCGCCGAGCTGATCGCGGGGGCCAAAGCCAATCCCGGGAAGGTCGTCGTCGCGACGACGGGCAATGGCACGACGTCGCATATCATGACCGAGATGCTCCAGGCGGGTGCCGGCCTCAAGTTCCTGCAGGTTCCTTATAAGGGGTCGGCGCCGGCGCTAAACGACGTCGCCGGCGGTCAGGTCGATGCGGCTTTCTCCACACTCGCGTCAGCGGCGCCGCTGGTCGCGTCCCGCAAACTGCGGATCATCGGCGTTACCTCGCCGACCCGGCTGGCGGCCTTTCCGGAGGTGCCGACGTTCCTCGAAATGGGCGTCGGCGAGTTGGTCGTCGAGCACTGGTGGGGCTTGCTGGGCCCGGCCGGACTGGCGCCCGAGGTCGTGCAGCGTCTGCAGGCAGAGACCGCCAAGGCGGTTGCGGCACCCGACATACGCGAGCGCTTCGGTACCCTCGAGGTCGAGCCGCGGGCCAGTACCCCCGGGCAGTTCCGGGACATGGTGGAGAGCTACTTCAGGCGCTGGACCAAGGTCGTGCGTGAAAATAATATCAAGGCAAATTGAGCATGAAATCCTTGGGCGAACTGGTCAGCGGTCCCACCACTTTTATGGGGGTACGCCACACCCAGGATCTGTCGGGGTCGAAGGCCGCGATGCTCGGCGTTCCGTTCGACTGCGGCGTGCATCCGTTCCGTATCGGCTCGCGGCAGGGCCCCCAAGCGATTCGCGAGCAGTCAAAGCTGATGCGCCCCTACAACCCGGAGCTCTCGGACTACAACCCGATGCAGCGCCTTGGCCTGGTGGACTGCGGCGACGTCCGCCTTGTGCCGGGGCGCATTCTCGATGCGTTCGATAAGACCGGCGAGACGCTCGAGCAGATCGTCGCACACGACGTCGTGCCGATAGCAATGGGAGGCGACGGCAGCGTTTCCCATCCCGTGCTGCGCGTGATCGGACGCAAACATCCCGGACTCGCCGTGATTCACCTCGATTCGCATACCGACACCACGCCACCGGTGCCAGGCAACGAATATAACGCGGGAACGCAGTTTCATTATGCTGCCGTCGAGAGCTGGATCGACCCCGCGGCGTCATATCACATCGGAATCCGCGGCACGACGTATCTGCCCGGCGGTTTCCAGCGTACCCGGGCGCTCGGTTACGGCAACATCATCACGTTCAACGAGTTGCTCGACCGCGGCGTGCCGGATGTGCTGAAGCAGCTTCAATCGGCTCTCAAGGGGCGGCCGGTCTACCTGTGCCTCGACATGGACGTGTTCGATCCATCCTGTGCGCCGGGCGTTTGCGCGCCGAGTTGGGGCGGTCTTACTGCGCGCGAGGGTCTTTCGATTCTGCGCGGGCTGGCGGGTCTCGACATCGTCGCTGCGGACATCAATACCGTGAGCCCCCCGCACGACGTAATGGGCATGACCGCTTTTCTGGCCGCAGCCCTGATTTACGAGGTGCTCGTGGTGTTGTGTCGGTACCGCGGGCTCGATACCCCTGACTCATAGGTCTCGCGCTTGCCGGGCTCAGTCCAACCGCCGCGGTCCCGGCAATTCCCCCGGGTCGGACTTCTTCATCAAGTCTCCGACCAGCGCCTGGACCTTCCCTATGTAACGCGAACATTTCTCCTGAACAACGTGTTGCGCGGTTCCGGCCCCGAATCCATGCGTTCGCCCGGCGACAAGCAAATCTCCGGCTTGATTGACTTGATGGCGCGACGAAAAGCCGCGATAGTGCTAGGGTTTATAGCATTCTTATCCTTAAGGCAGCGCAATGACTACGTGGCTGATGGGCGGGGCTTTTGCCGTGCTTTTTCTCCTGGCATCGACAGGCCTGTTTTTCTTCGTGGCGACCAGAGGGGCGCTGGTCGTGCGCGGACTCCTGCCCGGTGCGCAGAGCGAAAAGTCGCACGTGTATCCGATCTATTCGAACATGCGGCTCATCAAACTGGTGGATTTTCAGCCCGTCATTTCAGCGATACTGCTCTTTCAGTATCACCGCCTGGTTTCGAAGATCGTTTCCGGTCTCGGGCAGTCTGATTTGAGAAACAAGAAGGTGCTGATTACGTCATGTGCGTTCGGCAACGTCATTCCGAGAGTCGTGCAGGCGGCCGTCGGGGCGGGCGCGGAACGCGTCCTCATCGCGGACATCATTCACAATGAGCTCATTCACGCCAGGAGCAAGCTTGACCGGTTTTCAGGCAAGGTAGAGTTCATCGAGGATAATGCCACCGCCATGAAACAGGAGCCGGGTTTTGCGGCTGCCAATGTCATGTTCTTCCTGCTGCACGAGCTTCCGCACGAGCTGAAGACGCGCGCCCTGAGCGAGGCCGGGCGCATGCTCGCGCCGGGCGGCAAGCTTTATCTTGCGGAATTTCACCGACCGGAACTGTGGGTGCTGCGCGCTCTGAGCTGGACTTACTTCAAGGTGTTCGAGCCGCTGGGGCTTGCGCTGTGGGACACGCATGATCCGCTCAACTGCCTGGAAGACATGCGAGGATGGGCGTGTGAACGTACGACGTATTTTTTCGGCAACTTCCAGATCATCACTGCGACAAAGCTATAGCCGTCCTGCCCGGCGCGCGGGAAGCCGCCTCGTACGGGGCCGATTCAGCACGCGAAACAGCGCTCACTGCAGCTCGATCTTCGCCGCGCGCACGATTTCCGAGTAGAGCTTGATGTCGGACTTGAAGATTTTGCGGAATTCCTCCGGCGGGTCGCCGCGCGGCTCGTAACCGCCCGCCACGAAAAACTCGCGCAGCTTCGGTTCCTTCAGCGCTTCACGGACCGCCGTGTAAAGTCTGGTCACCACAGCAGCGGGCGTTTTCGCGGGCGCGAACCACGCGTGCCAGCCCGAATCGAAGCGGTAACCGGGCACGCCCGCTTCGGCAATAGTGGGCACGTCCGGCAGCGATGCCACGCGCGTCGCACCCGTGAAGCCGAGTGCGCGCAACTTGCCCGCCTTCACATGCGGTGCGCCGACGGTGACCGCCGGAAACGTGATCTGCACCTCCCCGCCCAGCACCGCATTCAAGGCCGGGCCGCCGCCTTTGTACGGTACGTGCAGCAACTGGATGCCGGCTTTGGTGGCGAAGAGTTCCGCGGCCAGATGCTGGCCGTTGCCTATCCCCGGCGTGCTGTAGCGAAGCGGTTCGCCGCTGCTTTTGGCGAGCGCGATCAGTTCCTTCACCGATTGCGCCGGCACCGACGGATTGACCGTCAGGAGATAACCGAGGCCCCACGCGAAGTCGGTGATCGGCAGAAAGTCTTTTTCGCTATCGTAGGGCAGCTTCCTGTACATGCCGGCGTTGACGACGAATGCAATCGAGGTGCCGAGCAGCGTATAGCCGTTGGGCGCGGCCTTGGCGACGATGTCCGCGCCGACGATGCCATTGGCGCCGCCGCGGTTGTCGATCACGATGGACTGCGCGAGCTGCACCTCGACTTGCCGCGCCAGCACGCGCGCGAACGAGTCCACGTTGCCGCCGGGCGGAAACGGCACGACGAGCCGTATCGGACGCTCGGGATACGTTTCACTCCGGGCGCCGTTCGCGTGCGCGAACGCCAGCGGTACGATCGCGGCGATGATCCAGCTATGCATGCCCTTCTCCTGCGCGTTGCCGCGCAACCGTGGCGAACGCCGAATCTTATCAAATCTTCGCGCGCAGTAGTCGGCGGGCTGCCGCCGGCCGGAAAGAAACGGGGCAATGCGCGGTATTGCGCCGCGCACGCCGCCGCAAATGCCGCTCGCCCCGGGTTACAGATTCCGCAAGGTCTGGTTGACCGTGATCGGGTCTTCGACGAAATGCGACCCGTAATTTTCCTCGACGTAAGTCGCGATCGGGTCCCCGCGGTGGGCCGGGATGTCGTCCGCCGCAACGGGTCGAATCAACACCAGTGCCGTGTGCACGACCACCCACACAAGGGCGGAAAACAGACTCAGCGCAATGAATGTTTCGGTCATGGAAGCCTCCATCGGCAACAGCGAGCGTCTCGCCAGAGACGCCACATTAGCGCGATGGATGCACCCGCAACAGCGGACTGACGGCCTATTTTCGGCCTAGTCCTTATGGTCTACTAGTGGGGGCGTGCCGCGCTGCCGGCTTCGGCCAGTTCGAAGATGTGCCAGTTGCCGCGCACCGGCGTGCACGCGGACATCTCGTCGCTGCAGCGGCCCTGGTCCATATAATTCGAATTGCTATCGATGCGCACGGCACGCCTGAGCGCCGGCGCATACCAGTCGGTTTCGGTGATTTGGGTCTCGGCTCGCGCGCCGTCCCAATCTCCGGCATAGATGCGGCGCCTGACCTTGATGGTGTCGAACGTGCCCGCCGGTACCGTGATGCGCTCGGTGCCAAGCACCGCGCCGTCGACGCGCACGCTGGCGCGTTTGCCGGTCGCGGTATTGGTGGCGTTGACGCGCAGCGACCACGATTTTCCACTGTCGAGCGGGAACACGTACGCCGGATAAGGCCGAGAAAATTCGTATTCCACGGGGTGGTCATGGTTGATCACCACGTGCCGCAGCCAGTTACCGTCGGGCGTGTAAACCTCGGTGCGCGTACTGCCCAGCGCACCCACATCGGTGGTTACCGCTACTGCGACACGGTCCGCATCGACCTTTTCGACGCGGTATTGAATTTTGCCCTGAACTTCGTGGTTGTAACCGTTGGCAACACGATAAGCCCAGGTGTCGCCGGTGGCAGGCGCGGCGGCCGCTGCCGCCGCCACGACCGCGGCAAACACCACGCTGCCCGCGGCAACCGCCATCGCAGGACGCGCGAACTTGCGTTCGGACCCGGCCAACTCCTTGATGTTCGTCATATGCCTTTCCTTAGAGTGCCTAACATGCAAGATCCATCTCGGCGCACGGCGGGATTTGCTATTATGCCTGCCACCGTTGATGCAAGTGCGAACATCCCGACCCGTGAAATTATTCCCTCGCGTTGTCCCCGGCATGGCGAGTCTTGCCGGCGGCATCAAACTTGTTCCCACGCATTTGACTGGATGGAGCTGGCCCCGCGCGCGGCGCTTGCCGCAACCGTGCCGCCGGAATTTCCATCGAAAACGACTTTAACCAAGGGAGAATCCATGAATCACACGGAACAACGAAAACGTCTGCGCGCACTGTTCGCAGGATCGCAATGCCTGTCGCCCGCCAGCGTGTATGACGCCCTGTCCGCGCGCGTCGCCGAGGCGGTCGGCTACCAGATCGGCATGCTCGCAGGCTCAACGGCGTCGAGTACGACGCTCGCCGCGCCCGATCTCATCGTGCTGACGCTCACCGAGTTCGCCGATCAGGTGCGGCGCATCATGCGCGCCTCCGGTCTCAGTCTCATCGTCGATGCCGACCACGGCTACGGTAATGCGCTGAACGCGATGCGCACCGTGCAGGAACTCGAACATGCCGGCGTGTCCGCGCTGAGCATCGAAGATACCGCGCTGCCCACCCCCTTCGGCCAGGCCGAAGGCAAAGAAAGCCTGACCTCAATCGAGGAGGGCGTCGGAAAATTGCGCGCTGCAGTCGCCGCGCGCGGCGATCCTTCGTTGATCATCGCCGGGCGCACGTCCGCGCTGAAAATCGAAGGCGTCGAAGGCACGCTTGCACGCGTGAAGGCCTATGCGCAGACCGGAGTCGATGCGATCTTCATCGTGGGCCTGGAAAAACTCGACCAGCTCGACGCGATCCACGCGGCTGTCAAGCTGCCCATCATCATCGGCTCGGCGCCCGCGTCATTGAAGCGCGAAGACCTCGCGGCGCGCGGCGCGCGTATCGTACTGCAGGGTCATCAGCCGGTCGCCGCCGCGGTCAAAGCGCTGCACGACTGCTATTCGCACCTCTACAACGGCGGCGCGCCGGCCGATCTTAAAGCGACGATTGCCAGCGCACAGGAAATGGAGAAAGTGACCTTGGGCGAAACGTACAAGAAATGGCAGAGCGATTACCTGCGCTGACAGCGCGGCGCGGACTAGCGGCCGCGGAAAGGTGGCCGGCCGCGCCAGTTCTGGATCAACAGCCATGCGCCTAGCATGCCGCCCAGATGCGCGAAATGCGCAACGCCCTGAGCGGTCCCGGTAACGCCGAAGTAGAGCTCCAGAAGACCGTAGAGCGTAACGAAGAGCCACGCCGGCATCGGCACCGGCGGAAAGAGCAGCATCAGCGTCCGCCGCGGGAAATACATGCCGTACGCGAGCAATAAACCGAAAACACCGCCCGACGCGCCGACTGTCGGATAGGGGTCGCCGCCCGTAATGGCGGAAAACGCCAGTTGCGTTACGGCGGCGGTGATCACGCTCAGGAAATATAGATTGAAATAGCGGCGCGGCCCGAACAGGCGTTCAAGCTCGCCACCGAACATGTAGAGCGCGAACATGTTGAAAAAAAGATGCGCCAGGCCGCCATGCAAAAAACTATAGGTGATGATCTGCCACGGCTGAAAACCGAGGCTGCCGCCGGCGAGAGTTATGGTGCCGACCGGCCACAACGCGAGGTTCAGGACGAACGCATTGCCGGCGAACATGCCGATGACAAACATCGCCACATTGGCGATGAGCAGCGCGCGCGTTACCGGCGGAATTGCGTAAAACATTTAATATTTATCCGTCAGGATGCGTTTTCCGATTAGCCTGCGCGCGCGGCGGCGCCCGAACCACTTAAGCGCAGCAGAGACGGCCTGCGTCCTTCCGTTGCTCTCACGCGAGACTACTGGCGAAAAGCTCGAGCGCCGCCGCCGCAAACGCATGCATATTGGCGACGCGGTCGCTGCCGCCAGTTTCGACCGTCGCCGCGCGCTCGATGCGGCCGGCCACCGCCAGGCAGGCGAGTCCCGCCGGATTACCATAGCGCCCGCCGGCCGGCCCCGCGGCGCCTGTTTCACCGATACCCCAATCGGCGGCGAAGCGTGCGCGGATGATGCGCGCGCGGATGAGCGCGTTCGCTTCAGTCGCCGGCCGCGTGCCGGCGAACTCTTCGTCGGTAAAATCACGCAGCGCGTGCCACGACTTGCGCGTATACAAGACCGCGCCGCCGAGAAAATAGGCCGAGGCGCCGGGCACCGCCAGCAGCGCCGCCGCGATCAGTCCGCCGGCGGACGACTCGACAACGGCGACTGTCTGGTTGCGGCTTTTCAGGAGCGCGGCGACCTTTTCGGCATGCGGCAGAAGTTCGTACATCAGGCGTCCTTTTTATGATCACTTCTGTTCAACTTTAGGCACGCCCGTGAAACTGGGCAAATCAACGGGCACGTACCCGGCGCGCGGGCGCCCGTGCCCGTACCCAATCTGTGACTTTGTTCCTGTCAAAGCGCCTGACAATTGATCTAATAGTGTGTTGCAACCGGGTGCACCGCGACGGTGCGGCACCGGTAACCCGAACGATAACATCCTCGGACTCTAAGATGGCGGCCGATTGGTGCATGATCTCACTTGACGCGGACCGGATAGCCGCGGGCGAGCTGGAAAAAATCCGCGCGGAATTTGCGCTGCTCTTTCTGCTGCGCGACCCTGGTGCGGGCATGGCCGTATTCACGCGCCGCGCGAAGTCGGGCGCATGCGAAGTCTACTTTTCCCCGGCCTGCATGCCCTACACTGAATTTATTTTCGACCGGCATCCCGCCGAGCGGACGCGCGCTCCCGGATTGCTCGGCACCACTTTGCTGGTGGGCTATACGTCGGCAGTCGGCAATCTCCTCGGCAAGCCCAGAGAGGTCGCATCGCTCAGGCAAATGCGTGAGCAACAGTTGCCCGCCGCGAAAATTGCCGCGGGTCCGCTGTTCCTGCGCGCAAAGCTGGGCAGCTGACGACAATCGCGGGCGCCGGGTCGCGCGGGCGGTCACGCTCGCCTCATGGTTTCGCCGCGTTCAATTCAGTCAGTTCCATGACGATCCATTCGCCGGGGCTACAGTTCAGCGCCGCGACCCACAATCACTTGCACCACACCGAGATTGCCTTGCGCTGGCGCTCCGCTTCGTCGGCGCGCTCTTCGTCGCCGACCTGTATTCGTTCACCGGTGACCGGGTCGAAGCGCAGCATGCGCTGTCCCTCAAGCACGAACTTCAGCTGCGCGCGCGCTTCGAGGCAATTGCGCTCGGCTTCCTCAGTCTGGGTCTTTTCCTGCGCTGCCTTGGTTTCTGCTTCCTGGCGCTCGAACTGGCGCTGGCGAAACTCCGCGTCCTGCAGCTCGATCGATTTCGGCGCGACGGCGCCCGCCGGGCTTGCCGCCCCGGCGGCGCCCTCTTTCACGACCTGGCGTTGCTGCACGGTGCCCGGCGGACAGAACTGCGCATATTGCTTCGCACCCCGGGCATCGACGCATTCAAACACCTGCGCCGCTGCCGCCGTTGCGAGCATCGTCAAAACGCAAAACATTGCTGGTCGCCACATACTGAGCCTGGTCGCCCGTTTCATCAGCATCTGCAGCCGTGTTCCCATTGTAGTGCGGCCGCCGCAATGTTTAAAGGTGGGGTGCTCTTACTCAAGCTTGATCCCCGCCGCCTTGATCACGCGCGAGTTCTGCGCAGATTCGTCGCGCAAATGTTGCGCGTATTGTTCAGGCGTGCCGCCGGCAACCTCCAGCCCCTGCGTGAAAAATCGCTCTTTGACCTCCGCATTGCGCACGATGGCGTCAAGTTCGCGGTTGAGCCGCACGACGATCGCGCGCGACGTTTTGGCCGGCACCAGCACGCCCGACGCGGTGCTCGCCTCGTAACCGGCAACACCCGCCTCGATCATGGTTGGATATTCGGGCACCAGCACCGATCTTTTTTTAGTGCCTACCGCAAGCCCTCTTAACTTGCCCTGCCGCACCTGCGGCAGCACGGTCGGCAGATTGTCGATCACCATCTGCAATTGGCCCGCGAGCAAATCGATCAGCGATTGTCCGCCGCCTTTGTACGGCACGTGCGTGATTTGCACGCCCGCCAGCGCCTTGAACTGCTCGGCCGCAAGATGCGCGACCGAGCCGTTGCCGCCCGAGCCGTAATTCAGCGCGTTAGGCTTGCTGTGCGCGAGCGCAATGAGTTCCTTGACCGATTTGGCGGGAACCGCCGGATTCACGACCAGCATGAACGGGCTGATGGTGGTCAGCGTGATTGGCGCGAAATCAGCCAGCGTGTAAGGCATTTTCGCGACCAGCGCCGGATTGATCGTCAGCGGTCCCGGCGTTCCCATCAACAACGTGTAGCCGTCAGGCGGCGCTTTGGCAACCAGGTCGGCGCCGATCACGCCGCCCGCCCCGGCGCGATTATCGACTACCACTGATTGGCCTAGCGCTTCGGTCAATCGGTGGCCAAGAGTGCGCGCGATCAAATCGGTACCGCCGCCGGGACCAAACGGGACAATTAGGCGTATTGGTTTGGTCGGATAGGCTTGGGCAAAAGCGTGTGCAGCCATGCCCAGCCCCGCAAGCACTGCAACGACACGCGCACAAAATTTCCTGCCTGCCAAATTCATCGCTTGCCTCCGTTCACAGTTGCGCCGCATTACGCCCGGCGATGCGGCCGAAAATCACCCATTTGCCGAGCGAAGACCCGGTCATGTACGACACGCCGTGAAATCCTCCCGTCAGTTCGCCCGCCGCATAGAGCCCCGCAACGGGTTCGCCGAAAACATTGAGCACCCGCGTATCCGCATCGACGGTCAACCCGCAATACGTGGCGATGATGCCGCTGGTCGACGGATACGCATAAAACGGCGCGCGCGACCGCGCCGCCGATACCGCCGCCCGCGCCCGTGATCAGCGCTGTTCTGCCTGCGAGTGTCATGCTCTGGTTCAGACTGAAAACCTTCTCACCACTTAAAAACAGTTATTTGCCGCCGATCATCGGCGGCTAAGGATTGTTTTTGGGAACTGCTTCTAGGACCTGCCCGTGCCGGGAGCAAGCCGCGAGATGCCGTACAAATCGAGCAATTCCTTCACGCGTTCGCGCGGCGGCTGCTCCATGTAATAGCCGCGCCGCGCGGGCGAAATACCGGAACTGCGGCGCAAATCGGCCATACCTTCCGCCATCTTGATGGTCGCGCCGATCGCATCGAGCACCGGCACGTCGTCCACGCGGTTCAACCCGTTGCGCGCGAGCAGCACGCACAGCGGCGCCTCGCCGGGAATAATCACGTCGGCGCCGTCGCGGATGAGCGCACGCGCCGACTCGCGGAACTTGTCGAGCAACGGCGCCGGATTGTCGAACGCCTGCAACACGTCGTTGAAGGTGAACCCGACCGGGCGCACGCCGGCAAAGCGGTGCGCGGGAATCACGCGCTCGGCGTTCTCGCGGATGAGCGGCGCCATTTCGGTGATGAACAGCAAGACGCCGACTTTTTGCCCGAGCATGCTCGCCGTCAGCAAGGAACTCTCGCCGTATCCGACGACCGGGATGTCGATCACGCTGCGCGCCTCGCGCAATG
This sequence comes from Betaproteobacteria bacterium, assembly GCA_031399805.1. Taxonomy (GTDB): domain Bacteria; phylum Pseudomonadota; class Gammaproteobacteria; order Burkholderiales; family SG8-41; genus PALSA-1004. Next base: position 14,471 of record JANNPG010000496.1, read on the forward strand.
CGGGTTCCGGTATCGACATGATGGCGTAGGCGTCGTAGCCCTGCTCTTCGGCGGCGATGCCGCCCATGATGAATTGCTGCCCGTGCAGGTATTGCATGTAGGCATAACGTATATCGTTGCCCGGATAGTTGGTCTTGTAGGTCTCGTCGTGCATGCCGTGCAGGACCACTTCCGTATCCGGGCGCGCGACTTTGCGGAAATGCGCCTGCAGCGCGGCCGCGTACGGCGGCAATTTGCCGAGCACGGTGAAACTCTGATGCCAGATTTTCATGCCCATCGTGCGCTTCCTCGTTGGTTGACGTGTTGTGTCAATCGATCTGCGCGCCGGATTCCCTGACCACTTTGCCCCACTTCGCGACCTCGCTGCGGAAAAACGCGGCAAACTGATCGGGCGTACTGCCGACCGGCTCGGCGCCGAGCGCCAGGAAGCGGTCGCGGATCTCGGGAACCCTGACGATCCTGCTGATTTCAGCGTGCAGCCGCGTAATCACCACCGCCGGTGTGCCGACCGGCGCGAACACGCCGAACCACGCATTGGCATCGTAGCCCGGAACGCCGGACTGGGCGAGGGTCGGAATGTCCTCCGCCACGCGCGAACGTTTGAGCGTCGTCACGGCCAGCGCGCGTAGCTTGCCGGCGCGCGCGAGCGGCAGCGTGGTGACGATATTGTCGAACATGAATATGGTTTCGCCCGCGAGTACCGAGGTCGTCGCGAAGGCAGCGCCGCGGTACGGCTCGTGCGTAAGATTGACGCCCGCCATGCTGCCGAACATCGCGGTGAACAAGTGCGCGCCCGAACCGTTGCCCGCCGACCCGTAATTCAACTGTCCCGGCTTTGCCTTCGCGAGTGCGATGAAGTCGTTTACGTTCTTCACCGGCAGCGCTGGATGCGCGACAAACAGGAACGGCGTATCGGTGACCTGGGTGACTGCCGTCAAATCTTTCAACGCGTCATACGGCAGTTTCTTGTAGAGGCTGGGATTGATCGCGAGTGACACCGTGCCCATGAATATCGTGTGGCCGTCCTTGGGCGAGGTCGCCACGATCTCGGCCCCGATATTGCTCGCCGCGCCCGCGCGATTGTCGACCACCACCGGCTGCCCGAGCGCCTCCGCGAGATGCTGGCTGATCGAGCGCGCGACCACGTCGGTCGCGCCACCCGCCGGAAAGCCGACGACGAAACGAACCTGTTTGGCCGGGTAGTTTTGCGCGTGCACGAGAGGCATCGCCAGTATCAAGCCCAACAAGACACATGGAAATCGCCGAAATGGTAGCGCAGGTGACTCGCCTGCATTCGTTGACAGAGCAGGCGAGGTCGCCTGCGCTACGCACCGGAGGAAGTCCCCGTGGGGGACAAGGGCGTATCCGTAGCACCGGGGGGTTTTCATTTTGAATGCACCTTTAGTTTACCTATGCGGGAATTGCGGCAGCATCCACGCCGGCCAGGCGTCCGAACACGGCACCTTTCAGCACCGAGGTTGCGCCTGTGTAGTTGCGATAGTAAGAGCCGATGATTTCACCGGCCGCGTAAAGGCGCGGAATCGCATCGCCGTCCCGGTTCAGCACGCGCGCGCGGCTGTCGACTTTCAGGCCGCCAAACGTGAACACATTGGACGATATGATCGGATAAGCATGAAACGGTGCCCTGTCGAGCGGATGCGCCCAGTTCGATTTGGGGGGCGCCAATCCCTGCGTGGCCAGTCCATCGAGCACGAGCGGCTTGAACTCCGCGGCGCGGCACGCGCGGTTGTAGCCGGTCACCGTTTCTTCCAGCGCCGCGGCAGGAACACCGATTTTTGCCGCCAGCTCGTTGATGCTGCCCGCCGCGATCGGCGGCTGATCGGTGCGCAGTCCCAGTCTGTAATTGGGAATATCCGTGTGGCGCGCATCGAGCACCACGTAGGCGATGCCATTGGTCTGGTTGAAAATCTGGCGCGTCACTTTCTCATAACAGGCATCGACCGTGGCGGGCGCCTCGTCGGTAAAGCGCTTGCCTTCCTGGTTGACCAGTATGCCGTACGGAAAAATGAACACCGACGGCTCGGCCATCCCCGAGCGCGGATCGACCGGTTCCGCGTGATAGCCGCCAAAGTCGCCGCTCGTCGCCGCCCCGGCGTCGAGCGCCATCTGGATGCCCTCACCCTTGTTGTAGTAGCCGCCGCGGCACACCGGGCGCAGAAAAATGGAACGCGGCCCGAGGTAGCGCGTCAACATCTCCGCATTGCCTTCGAAACCGCCGCACGCAAGCACCACCGCGCGGCCCGTGAATTGCGCCGCGCGATTGCCCTTGCCGATCGCATGCACGCCGCATACCGCGCCGCTGTCGTCCTGTATCAAGCGGGTCGCCGCGGTTTCATACACGAAGCGGGCGCCCATTTTTTCCGCCGCGGCGCCGAGCGCCTCGATCAATGCGAGTCCGCCGCCGACCGGCAACAGGCGCGGCTGCGATTTGGTGAGGAACTGAGTGGGCAAAAAGTCGAAGCGCAAACCGAATTGCTTGAGCCATTGGATGGTCGGTCCCGCTGCCTCGGCGAAGGTCGAGATCAACTCCGGGTCATTGAAGCTCAACGATTTGACGACTGCGGGCCAGTTCGCGCGCGGCTCCGCGGTTACGTGCACAAGCGACGGATCAAGATAACCGCTCGCGTTCTCGGCGAGGTGGCTTTCGAAGTCGTCGGTGACTTCGTGCTCGCTCTTCATGCGCAAATACGCTTCGGTATAGCGCGTTTGTCCGCCGCGCTCATCGCGCGGCGCGCGCTCGAGTATCGTGACCGTGGCGCCGTGCTCCAGCGCGGCCACCGCCGCCGCCATCCCGCCTATCCCGCAACCTGCGACTATGACATCCGCTGTACTGCCGGCCACGACATCCTCCTCACTGCACGCTCGTATTGCGCTTGATCGTATAACGAACCCGCGCAGAAAAACAAAACGCAATCACTGGCGATGCATGCGCGCGTTACCACTTATAATTAATCAGCATCGCTCAATCATTTCAGGGGGACACAAATACATGGCCAATCTACAGCCAGTTAACGACGGTGAGCCCCTTGACACGGGAAAACTCTCGCGTGTTATTGGTGGCGAGCGTTACACCCAAGGCCAGGGCATGCGCACCGATTATCATATCCAATGAACCAATGGGCGTGCCTAATTTTTCCAGCATTGCGCGAACCCGTCCATATACTCGAGCGGCTTCGCGTTCGAAGTTTGCAATCTCTAATGGCAAAACGAACTCGTCGAGCGCCGCCTGGTTTTTCTCCTGATGCTGGCTCTTGGCAACACCGAATTCCAATTCAGCGAGCGTTACCCAGGAAATGCCGACTTCGCCCACCGTGTAAGCATTGAAGCGCTTTAACACCCGCGGCGACGTGCGCTTGATGATGGCGATGCAGGTATTGGTATCGAGCATGACCTTCATTCAAATAATGCCTCGCGCTTTTGTTGCTTGGGTTGTT
>JANNPG010000504.1:0-4439 GCA_031399805.1 Betaproteobacteria bacterium
ACCGCAAATGCACCGCTGCGGAAGGGTTTCAATCCCGTGCGGGAGTCCAACGTCCCTTCCGGGAAAAACGCCGGCGAGCGCCCGGCCGCGAGCGCGGCCGTGAACTGTTCGACGTCCTCGACGCCCTGCTTGGGATCGAAACGCTCGACAAACTCGACGCCGATCGCACGCAGAAACAGTCGCGGCAGCCAGTGTCCGGCAAACTCGCGCTTGGCGGCGAACGCGGGGGAAAAATTCGGCGGCAGCACGGCAAAGAGCGCCACGCCATCGAGGTAACTGGTGTGATTGATCGCCAGCACGCCCGGCGTGCGCGGCAGATGTTCGAAACCATGGCTATGTAGCGGAATACGGCCAAGCCAGAAGAAAGCTCGCGCCGCATGATGCACGACGCGACGGCTCGCGGTCGAACGCCCCAGCATGACCACAGTGAGCCAGGTCGGAATCCCGAGCAGTAAAAAACACGCGACCGCGTAAAGACCATAAAGATATTCGGCTGTAGCCTGTACTGCCCGCCGCAGTTGCGGCCATAGCGCGGCCCACGTAAGCCGCGTGATCTGCCACCACACCGGCGCCGGCCGCGCTTCGCTGCCCCCGCGCTCGTAGAACTCACGGCTCGCGGCACGGCGGATTTTGCCGCTGGAAGTCTTCAAGACCGTGTGCGGCGGCGCCAGCACGACCTCGTCCGCCGGCATGCCGAGCACATCGACCGCGACCTCGTTGATCCGGTGCTGCAGCGCCTCGCGCGCCGCGGCGGCGCTTTCGCGCGTTTCCGCCAGTACCACCAGCCGCTCGGTCGCGGACGCCGGATCGGGGCTGCCGAACACCGCGACGCATCCTTTGCGCACGCCCGGAATATTGCCGACCGCCTGCTCCAGATCGTACGGGTAGATGTTGCGCCCGCCCTTGATGATCAGATCCTTGGCACGCCCGGTGATATAGATTTCGCCGGCGACCATGTAGGCATAATCGCCCGAATCGAGCCATGCGCCGATAAACAGTTTTTTCGTCTCCTGTGGATTGCGGTAGTAGCCGCTGGTTGCCGACGGTCCTTTGAATTGCAGGCGGCCCTCCTGGCGCTCGCCCACTTCGCGGCCGGCGGCATCGACCACCCTGACTTCATGGCCCGCGAGCGGTATGCCGCAGGCCACCATGCGCAACACTTCACGGGCACCCTCACGCGCGGGAATCGCGCGGCCCGACGCCATGAACGGCGCGCGCTCGATGCAATCGATGATAGGACCACGGCCGGGGGGCGGGATCGCCAGTCCGACAGTGCATTCGGCCAACCCGTACACCGGCGCGAGCGCTTCGGGTTTGAGGCCGAATTTGCTGAAGCGGTCGCGAAACCCGGCCAGCGTGTCGGGGCTCACTGGCTCCGCGCCGTTGAACGCGTAGCGCCACGAACTAAGGTCCAGCCCTTCGATATCGCGGTCTTCGATTTTGCGCAGACACAGTTCGTAGGCAAAGTTGGGCGCCGCCGCCAGGGTGCCGCGATGACGGTGTATCGCCCACAGCCAGCGCTGCGGCCGCGACAAAAAAACCAGCGGCGACATGACCACCAGCGGAAACCCGTGGTACAAGCTGGCGAGCCATGCGCCGATCAGGCCCATGTCGTGATAAAGCGGCAGCCAGCTCACGAACACGTCGGCGCTGGTGGCGCGCACCGCGCGGCCCATCGCACGCACGTTCGCGAGCAGATTCGCATGCGTCAGCACCACGCCTTTCGGATTGCCGGTCGCCCCCGAGGTGTATTGCAGAAATCCGATCGCTTCGGGACCGACGCGTGGCCGCAGCTCCAGTTTCCCGGCAAGATCGACTTCGCCGGGCGTGATAACGCTGTGCAACGTCGGCACTTGCGAGCGCAACAACAATGCCACCGGTTTCGCCTCAGGCACCGTGATCAACGCGGCAACCTGGGCATTGGCGAGGATCGCCCCGTGACGGCGCATGTGGTCTTCCAGTTGCGCCAGCCGCAGAGGCGGGTAAATCGGCACCGGCACGCCACCCGCGAGCAGGATGCCGTAGAAGCTGTAGAAGTATTCAAGTCCCGTCGGCAGCATGATCGCCACCGTCTGGCCGGGCTCGATGCCACGTTCGACGAGGCGGGCGGCATACGCCTCCGCGCCCGCCTTGAGCGCAGCGTAGCTCACGTCGTGCTCGCGCTCGTCCTCGTCGTAGAAATGGATCTGCACGCGGTCGGGGTGTTGCGCAACGTGCCAATCGAGCACTTCGATGAGCGTCGTCGCCTGCTCCGGAAGCGACTGATCGGTGACGACGGTCAGCACGCGCACCGCTCTTTCCACTGCCGCCGACGGCGCGTGCGCAGTGAGCACGATGCGCAGCAGGTCGCGCGGCGTCTCGGCGCTGGTCAGTGCGTGTGGCGGCAGGCTCACCCTGAATTCGCGTTCGGCGCGCAGCAACATTTCGACGCGGCCAAGACTGTCGATACCAAGATCGCGTTCCAACGAGCTGTCGAGCGTGACAGTCATCTCGCGCCGCGGATGCGATTCGGCGACCAGTTGCTCGATCAGCTGCAGCAGGCGCTGCGCTGCATCGTCTGCGACCGTGTGGCTGAGAGGTTCCGGGTTCGACATCGGCTGATTCCAGGGCAACGGGGTCCGGTCACGGGTTAGTGCCGCTCACCTTCCGGCAAATATGAGCAGCGTGTCAAGGCAATTGGTGACATCGATCACACCGCGGTGGTCGCCGGCTCACGGACTGCTACGGCAAGCTAAGCGCAGAAACAACAAGCCGCACCCGCGTGGTTGCGGTATGGCTGCAAGGAGCCTCGTCGATCATTCCCTAGTTCAGTTCGAGGGCTTCGTGAGCGTCGGTTTCAATATTTGTGGCGGGGCCGCCTCCGGATTGCACGTTGCCGCTTACGACGTGCAGCCGGTTGCCGATGAAATCCGCGGCACTGCCGTGGCGGGAAAATACCATTGGGGGAAGGGACGACCAGCGGTTGCTAGCCGCGTCGTAGGCTTCCACGACGCGATAGGTCGCGGACAGCACGTGATTGCGCACCTCGCCGCCTACGACGTAGATCTTGCCTCGGTGGACGCCCCAGGCCACGGCGCTGCGCGGTGTCGGCATCGGGGCCAGGAGCGCGCCCCATTGGTCGGCCGTCGGATCGTACACCTCGACGATGTCAGTGTTGCTCGCCCTGGTGATGAATCCGTTTCCAACGCGCCCCCCGATCACGTAAATCTTGCTATTCACCATGCCGGCCGCGGCGTGATTGCGCGCGGTGGGCATCGGGCTGCGGGTTTCCCAGGTATTGGTGGACGGATCGTACACTTCATTGGTGCCCACTGCGCGATGCGGGCGTGCGGGATGAATCGAAGTGTCCTTGGAGCCGGGAAAATTGCCGGCGCCGCCGATCACGTAAATCTTGCCGCCGTGCACCACGGCGTTCGGCGAGCCGCGCTTGGAAGGCAGGGGCGCTAGCGCCTTCCACGTGTCGTTGGCCGGGTCGTATTCCCACGCGTTGTCGACCGGCTGCCATGCGGTGGGTCCCTTTTCCGGCTTCACGAAGCCGCCCATGACATAGATTTTGCCGTTCAATTCCGTGATCCCGATGTGGTGAGTCAGCAGCGGCATGTTCTTTTTCTTCGTCCAACGCTCGGTAGCAGGATCGTATTCGTAGACCAAACCCTTCGCCGTCCACCCCGGCCCGAGTCCGCCGAGTACGTAGAGCTTGCCGCCAGAGGCAACGCCATAGACCTCTTCAGACGGCTCGGGGAACGGCGCCAGGTTCACCCATTTTTGTGCATGCGCGAGCGGAACCAGCGCCAGGGTGATGCACAGTGCCGCCAGCAGAGCGCGCAAGGCGCTTGGTAATGCGAGCATAGTTCCTCCATTGTTGAGCTTGATGTGACCGCGGCGCACGATAACCTGCGCTCTTCCGCCTTGGCGACAGCGGGAATGGCATTTCATCCTACGCCTTCCACGTCAGGCTGCAAAGACATCGATCGCGTGTTGGGCGGACAACAGGTTCCACAGGATTAAACAGCCGTGCCGCAAAATTCGAAAACCGTCTCGAGATAATCGGAGAAATTGCTGAAGCCGTGGTCGCCGCCTTCGATCACGAGCTGCTGCGCGCCGCGGTATCTGTCGACCGCGTGCCGGTAATCGAGCACCTCGTCGCCCGTCTCGACCATCACCAAATAGCGTTTGGGCGTAATCGATTACACCTCGAGCGCCCGCAGTTCGGCTATGTGCTCCAGGGCGAAGTCGTATTCGTCGCCAGTATGAAAATTTTTCTGGCGTCCGACCTCGCCCTTCAAAAGCTCGTACGGTTTAACCGCCGGATTGACGAGCACCGCGCGCAGCGCGAATTTCTCAACTAGCCACGTGGCGTAAAAACCACCCAACGAACTGCCGACGAGCGCGGCATGCGGGTGCTTGCGCGCCAGATCTTCGAGCAACCGAGCGGCGGC
>JANNPG010000529.1:0-2007 GCA_031399805.1 Betaproteobacteria bacterium
CGCAGCCTGCCCGCCAGCGCAGACAGGCCTTGCCGGGAAAACCAGTTGGCAGCACGCAGTAAAAAGGACATGGCGCCCAGAACATAGCACGCGGCGCTGCCGGAAAAAAATGGGCGCTGGTGAGAGCACCTAAAATTATCAAAGGAGGAGGTTGAAAACGCCAGGCTGGTTGCTGCCCAGTGCTTTTATCAATCTGTATAGCAATCCGGATGCCAGACTTTAACCTGCGTGAAATCATGGACTTACTGTTCTCATACGGATCTTGTGCAGTCATTGACGCACTGTGCCGGCGAATGTAAGACATTGTAAATCCAGTGCACTGCAATGCACGTGTGGCGTTCTAATAGGCGTCATATCTTGTTAAGGAGCTGTCATGAAACTTAAAACTATAACCGCCATGATCATCACGCTGACGAGCGCCAGCGCATATGCCGCCAGCGACTTCGTCGATACCGCGCAGGTTGTGTCGTCGACCCCGATTATCGAACGCGTGTCGGAGCCGCGTCAGGAGTGCGATACCATGGCCGCACCCAAGAAAGAAAGCAACATAGTCGCGCCAATCATCGGCGGCGTCCTTGGCGGCCTGCTCGGCCACCAGGTCGGCCAGGGAAGCGGCAAGACAGCCGCCACGATCGTTGGCGCCACCGGCGGCGCGGTCGCTGGCACGATGGTAGGCAACCGCGCCGGCGCCCAGCCAACGCAGCGCTGCCGGACCGTCGAATCAACGCGTGAGATCGTCAACGGCTATAACGTCGTCTACCGCTATAACGGCCGTGACGTGAATGTCGCTCTGCCCTATAACCCGGGCAGCACGATCAAAGTCGGCGTCGGCGTCATCCTCGATGAGCGCGCCGCGGATTCCGGCCGCGATATGAATCGCGGCGCGCTGCCGCCCGTGAGCGCCGCCGATGCCGGCAGATCCGGCAACAGCGGAAACTACCGGTACTGATTCCCGGCAGGCGGCTGTAAGCACACGGCGAGCGACTCCCGGCTCGCCGTCTTTTTTGTACCCCGACTGGCATGTGCGGGGCATCCTTGGCCTCACGGTTCACTTGAATTCCGGCGCGCGTCCGTACGAAGACCAGCCGGTCAGGAAGCGCACCAATCCGTAGCAAATCCACGTCATGACGCGTGCCGGCAGCGACTGCCGTTTCCAGCTCTCGCGCTGCACCTGTCGCGCGCCGAATTCCATGGCCTCGCGCAAACTCATCCGCAATTCACGCGCAAAACCCGTGTCGTCGACCATGACGTTGGCCTCGCGCGCAAGCAAGAGGCTCATCGGATCGATATTCGATGAGCCGACCGTCGCCCACCGCTCGTCGACAACCGCGACCTTGGCATGCATAAAACTGCGGTGATATTCGTAAATCTCCACGCCGGCCTCGAGCAGGTAGCCGTATAACGCGCGCGACGCGTAATGCAGCAACAGGTATTCGACCCGGCCCTGAAGGAGCAGCACGACGCGCACGCCGCGCGCAGCCGCATCGGCCAGCGCGCGGCGGAAACTCGTGCCCGGAAAGAAATAGGCATTCGCGATCACCACTTCGGTTGTGGCGTGCCCGATCGCGTCGAGATACGCGCTCTCAATATCGTTGCGGTGCCCCACGTTGTCGCGGATAAGAAAAGCCGCGCTCTGCACGCCGCAAGAACTTGCCTTTACCTCGATCGAATTCGTTTGCCAACGCCGGCGGAACTGCGTCCACATGACCAGCATCCACAGGCGCGCCGCCACCGGGTGAATCTCGGCAAGCAGCGGACCTTCGACGCGCACCGCATAGTCGAACCGCGGCGGCACGTGTTTCGGAGTGTGCATGTCATCGATGATATTGATGCCGCCGACAAACGCCACCCTCGCATCGACTACCACGATCTTGCGGTGCATCCGGCGCAGCCGTTCGCGACGCAGCGTCCACGGTGAAATCTGGGGGCGGTATTTGAGCACGCGCACGCCGTCCCGCTGCATCGCATGCAAAAAATCATCGCTCAAATCCTTCGACCCGAAGCCAT
>JANNPG010000531.1:0-7110 GCA_031399805.1 Betaproteobacteria bacterium
AAAATCGTGACAGCGCATCACGCGTTTCACCATGTTAGGCGCTCCTGTGGCAGCGCAGGAGATCACAGGGCTCGCGCCATCGGGCTCGATGGGCAGCGGCTATAACCTCGAAGCGTTCGAGCGCGGCCTTGCGGCGAATCCGGATTTCATCGGCCAGGACGCGGGCACCACGGATACCGGGCCGTACTATCACGGCACGGGCCTGCCGTTCCTGCCGCTTGCGACTTATCGCCACGATCTGTCGTTCATGCTGCGCGGCGCGCGCGCCAAGCGCATACCGCTTCTGATAGGTTCGGCATTGACCAGCGGCTGCAATGCGTCGCTCGCGCAGGCGGTTGAACTCGTGCACGAAGTCGCGCGCGAGCACGGCCTCAAGTTCCGCATGGCGGTGATCAACGCCGAACTCGACAAGAAAGACCTCAAGCGGCGCATGGCGAAAGAGCCGTTTCAGAGCATAGGCCCCGAGGGCGAGCTCACGAACGAGACGATAGACCGCTGCGGGCCCATCGTCGCGCAAATGGGCACCGAGCCTTTTATACGGGCGCTCGATGCGGGCGCTGAAGTTATCATCGCCGGGCGCGCTTGCGACGATGCAATTTTCGCGGCGCTGCCCATTCTGCGCGGTTTCGACAAGGGCCTCTCCCTGCATTGCGGCAAGATACTCGAGTGCGCGGGGCTGTCGGCGATACCGTACGATCTCGCCGAGCCTTTGCTCGGGCGCGTGCGCCGCGACCATTTCGAAGTCGAGCCCTGTCATCCCGCGCATCGCTGCACTACCGTGTCGGTAGCCGGCCACTCACTGTACGAACGCGGCGATCCCTGCCTGCAGCCGGGGCCCGGGGGCATGAACGATTTGACCGACGCGAAGTTCACTCAGCTCGACGAGCGCCGCGTCACCGTCACGGGCAGCCGTTTCGTCGCCGATAAAACATATCGCGTGAAGCTCGAAGGCGCCGAGCAGGTCGGCTTTCGCAGCATCGTGATGGTCGGCATCCGCGATCCGATCATGATCGGCCAGATCGATTCCATACTCGCCGAAGCGCGCGCGCGCGCCGTAGACCGCTTCAAAAGCTCGGGCGACGGCATACACCTGACGTACCGCATATACGGCAAGAACGCCGTGATGGGTGACCTTGAGCCGGACACGCATCTTCAATCGCACGAAATCGGGCTGATGATAGATGTCGTGGCGCCCGCGCAGGAGCTGGCGACGGGTGTTGCGATGTACGTGCGCGGCACGCTGCAGCACGCGAGTTATCCGGGCATCGTCACCACCGCCGGCAACATGGCGTACCCGTTTTCGCCGTTCGGCATACCGGTCGGGCCCGCGTTTCGTTTCGCGGTCTACCACCTGATGCCGCTGGCGGATCCCTGCGAGATTTTTCCGATGACGCTGGAAGAGGTGAAATAGCATCCATGAGCGACACCACCCTGTCCGCGTTTGCCAAGGTCATCCGCAGCAAGAACGCGGGCCCGTTCGAGCTTACGTTCGACATCATGTTCGATGATCCCGGGAAATACGAGCGCGTGAAAGCATCCGGCGTCATCAACGCCGCGCGCATCGCCGAAGCGTACCGCATTCGCGTCGACGACGTGCTGGTGTGCCGGCCATACGATGCCGCCGTCGCATTCAAGATCACGATCAGGCGCCCATGCGGCTCGGGCGATATCGAAGACCGCGACGTTTACGGCTGCCAGCAGCACGTGCCGCTGACGCGCATCGAAATACCGCCGGCGCGCGCCACCAAGAAGGGAAGCGCTGTTTAAGTCCGTTCGTGCTGATGTCTACCCCGTTAGAGACCGGGGTCTCTAACGGGGTATAGAAGCGTGTCCTGAGGTATCGAAGGGCACGGACAAAATATAGCGTTCACCCTTCGATACCTCAGGGCGAACGGTTGAGGGCGTCGTCAGTGGATCCTGCTAGCGCATTCGCGGTAGCCGCGGGCCTCATGTAGAATTTGCGTAAACGCGGCGATTGACCGCCGTCGCCGCCAATCCGGAGAAATGTCATGGCGCTGCAACTGCGTCCGTTGTCTTACAGCCTCGGCGCCGAAGTGTGCGGCGTCGACGCGTCGCGCGCGACGAGCGAGCAGGCGTTCGGCGAAATCTACCGCGCGTTCCTCGATCACGGCATCCTGCTCCTGCGCAACCAGCAGCTCACGCGCGAGCAGCATATCGAATTCAGCCGTCGCTTCGGCGAACTCGACCGCCACGACGCGCTGCCGCGCGACCGTCATCCGCAATATCCCGAACTCCTGATGGTGACGAACGAGCCCAAGCCCGACGGTTCGCCGTCCGACTCCAAATATACCGGCCGCCAATGGCACTCCGACCTGTCGTTCACGCTCAATCCTTCGCTCGGATCGCTCCTGCGCTGCGTGGCAGCACCGCCGGTGGGCGGCGACACGCTGTTCGCGAACATGTACGCCGCGTACGATGCGCTATCCGGCGGCATGCAGAAGCTGATTGCCGATCTGCACGGCATCCATTTGTCGGGCACGCGCAAAATCGCCAACGACGCGACCGGCGTCACGCGCGCGGCCGAGCAAAAGCGCCTCAACCCGCCGGTGGCACAGCCGGTAGTGCGCGTGCATCCGGAAACCGGCCGCAAGGCGCTCTACATCGGCGACAAGGTGAAGCGCTTCGACGGCATGACCGAGGAGGAAAGCCGTCCGCTCATCGAATACTTATGCCGGCACGCGACGCGCCCCGAATTCGTCTACCGGCACCAGTGGCAGGCGAACGATATCGTCGCGTGGGACAACCGCTGCACCATGCATTGCGCGCTGGGCGATTTCGATGAAACGCAATTGCGGCATCTCGAGCGCACCACGGTGCTGGGCACGCCGTCGGGCTACGTCGCGCAAGCCGCATGACGCGCATTGCAGCGCGCGCGGACGCCCCGGGTGTGGTCGCGGGATAATGCGCCCGCTCGTTTCTCAACCGAATCCCGCAACTTTGCGCAACAATCGCAGGGTCGGCACGCCGGCGCGTAATACCGATCAACCGGCCGGGAGTCATTGCCTTGCAAGACAAAGCGCGTTTTATTCAGCCCGTCAGTCGGCAGGCTGGAACGCAAGCGTTGATGCCGGTTTCACAATGCACGGAAGCAATTTAAAAAAACAGATTAACCGCCGATGAACGCCGATAAAACCAAATGCCTCTGCGTTCTTTCTGGCTAAAGCGTTTTTGAATTTATCGGCGTTCATCGGCGTTCATCGGCGGCAAAACCTTGTATTAAGGTTCGCTTTTATTCGGGTTTGATGCCCGCCGCCTTCGCGATCGCCGCGTATTTTTCGAGGTCGCGCTTCAGGAATTGCGCGAATTCTTCCGGCGTGCTGCCGACCGGCTCGAGGTTCAACGCCGCGAAGCGCTCGCGCGTGTCGGGCATTTGCACGATCCGGCGCACGGCCGCGTTGATGCGCGCGACGACGTCTTTGGGCGTGCCGCGCGGGCCGTAGATGCCGTACCAGCCGCTGTTCTCGTAGCCCTTGACGCCGGCTTCGTCCACCGTCGGCAGATCGGGCAACTGCGACGAGCGCTTCAATCCCGTAAATGCGAGCGGCCGCAGGCGTCCCGCCTGCACCATAGGCACCACCACCGGGCTCGGCCCGAACATCAGCGGAATCTGCCCGCCCAGAAGATCGTTCACCGCCGGGCCCGCGCCTTTGTACGGCACGTGGATCAGCCTGACGCCGGTCATGGTCTGAAAGAGTTCGCCGGCGAGGTGGGTGCTGTTGCCGAAACCGGCCGAGCCGTACGCGATCTTGCCCGGGCTCGCGCGCGCCATCTCGATCAGCTGCGTGAGCGTGCGCGCGCCGAACGACGGGTGCACGACGATGACGAGCCCGCCCGAATTGCAGATATGGATGATAGGCGTGAAATCGCGCAGCGCGTCGTACGGGAGTTTCTTGTAAACGGCGGGATTGATGGTGTGCGCGCCCGCGGTAATCAACAGCGTGTAACCGTCAGGCGGCGAGCGCGCCGCGATTTCGGTGCCGATGATGTTGTTGGCGCCCGCGCGATTGTCGATGACGACGTTCTGCGCGAGCACTTCGGAGAGCTTCACGCCCACGATGCGCCCCACCACGTCGATCGCGCCGCCGGGCGCGGCCGGCACAACGAGACGTATCGGACGGTCGGGGTAGGCGGCCGCGCTGACACCTGCGCAACACGTCAAGGCAAGTACAGCAAAAGCTTTTGCCACAGAGGGCACAGAGTTCACAAAAGATGGTTGGGCGATGAACCGATTCGTACTCAACCAGTGTTGCTCGGCCAAGCAAGGGTCAGGCTGCATAACGGCGCACCGCGTCTTCATTCCATTCCACCCCTGTGCCGATTGCGTCGCCGACGATCGCCATGCCTTTCTCGACACGTAGCGGCTCCGCGAGGATGGGGTTCCACCAGTCCGCATACTCCAGCCAATGCGCCGTCGGAGTGCAGCACAGCAGGCGCGCACTGATCTCTGGCCAAAGATGGTTAGACACACGGATACTTTTTGCGTGCGCGAGCGTCGCGGCCCGTAGCCAGCCAGTCACTCCGCCAATCTTCATCACGTCCGGCATGACAAAGTCCGATGCGCGCGCCTCGATGGCGTGCTGCATATCCAATGTTCCCCACCAGTTCTCTCCGCACTGAATTGGGGTTCGTGCCTCACGCGCGACGAGCGCGTGCCCGGCGTAATCATGGGCCAGCGTCGGTTCCTCAACCCACGTAATGCCCTCGTCGTCGAGGACCCGCAGGCGCTCCACAGCCTCTGCCGGAGTTAGACACTGGTTATAGTCCACCATGATGGCCATGTCGTTTCCAGCAGCCTTGCGCATGGCGCGCACAACGGCGACGTCCTCGTGCACCGTCGGATAGCCAATTTTGGCCTTGACCCCCGTAAATCCTCGTGTCGCCCAGTTCTCCGTGCCCTTCGCGCATCCTTGCACGCCGTCGTACCCGACCGCACCATAGACGCGGACAGGCTTCTCCACCCCTCCCAGCAATCTTACGAGGGGCACGCTGTGAAGCCGGGCCAGCGCATCCCAAAGTGCCATGTCTATCGCGGCAAGCGCGATACCGACAAGGCCCTGCGTCCCAAGCAATCGGAATCGTTTGGCGAGCTTTTGCTCGATTTCGGCCGGAGCGAGCGCGTCACCCTTCACCAAGGTCTCGAAATTCTGAATCAGCTCGGCAGTGGGCTTAAGCGCTGCCGACGTGTAGGTGAACACGATGCTGTGCCCGCTGATCCCAGTGTCGGTGATGACATCCGTCAGGACCAAGGGTGACTCGGTAATGACGCCGCTCGCGGTCCGATGTGGTTCTGTCATTGGCACGCGGACCGCCCGCACTCTGAAACCTTGAATTGTCGGCGACGAAATTCTCGGCATGTCCTCCCCCTTGATCAGTATGCCCAGCTACATACACGTAAAAGTTACTTACACCTTTTAACCCTTCAGCATCACGGTTTAACAGCTGCTGCGAGTGCCGCGGGCATCGGCACTTCGAAATACTCGCCGCGTTTGTAAGTGGTGATTGCTTCTCGCATTGTCGCCCGGATAGCCGCTCTGGCGCGCGGGTTTTGCGCGCGCAGTGTGGCGGCCGCGCGCACCGTTCCTTCGGTCAGCACTGCGTAAACTTTGTCAGGATCGGAAATGCGCCACCACTGCGGGACCTGCAGGCAGAATGGCGCGACAAAGCCCGCGTTCAGTAGCGCCTGCCTGCTTTGCTCGGGATCGCTGAACAGAAAAAAATTGGGACCGGCCGGCAGGCCGACGTCCATCGAGCCGTGTGTGCGGATCGCCGCGTATGCGGCCCCGAAGCCCACGGCGCGATCGGGGATGTCCCATACGGCGAATGCCACGCGGCCGCCTGGCTTCAACACGCGGAACGCCTCGCGCAGCGCGACGTCGGGGTTGGGGAGGTGGCACATGCCGAACGCATTGACGACTGCGTCGAATGTGCCGGGGTCGAAGGGAAGCGCTTCAGCGTCCGCCTGCTCGAACCGCGCGGCCGGATAGTTTTCACGCGCCAGTCGAACCTGGGCCGTGGAAAAATCAATCCCCGTCGCATCGGCGCCGCGCTGTGCGGCGGCGCCGGCAACGTAACCGGCGCCGGTTGCGACATCCAGCATGCGCGATCCGTTGCGAATGCCCGCGGCATCGAGCAGCGTGTTGACGGATTGGGTCGTCACGCCTGACAGGTGCTGGTGATAGTTGGCCGCGACGCCCGCGTCCTCCCAACCCGCCTGTTCGAATTCCCGGAACGAAGAACCTGGATTAGCCATGAAGGTCTCCTTTATCGAGTTACCCACCCAGCAACGACTCTTTTTTCGATCTTCCTCTGTACCCCTCAAGGGGGTATTAAAAAGGATGCCCTTGTGGCCAGAAGTTCTTAGCTTCTAACTCGGCACCCAACGCAACGGCGCCTGCACCGCGAATTGAGTTTTAACGTCGATCACCGCCGGCAGTTCGGACGCCATCGAAGCTTCGAACGCGCTTTATAGAGTGCGCAGCAGCTTTTCGTATTCCGCATGGGGCCCGATCCAGAACCAGACTACTGTGTCGCCGTTTAATACACCGATCGCGCGCCAGTCCAAATCGATGCGGACAGAGTAGATCGGCCGCGTCGCGTGGACCTTCTTGAACCGCAGCGAAGGATGAGCAGGATTGCTAGTCCATAATCGATAGCTTGCTTTCGACTTCTCCTGCAATGGTTTGGGCAACGCGTCATGGAGCGCGCGAAACCTTGCAGTCGTACGGGATTACACGGCTTTCAGAACGGCTTGGTAAGCCCTGCTTGATCTTCGGCAAGTGCTTCGTCAGCAAGCTTGGCGAGCAAGTCCTGAGACTTCTCGAACGATTTCGCCCAGCGCTGCTCGGATGAGAGTTCTTCGATCAGGATCGCTGCGATAGCGTCTTGCTCGGGCGGTGCGAGCTTCGCGATTTCGGTTAGTGCTTGCTCAAGAAGTTGGGTCATGGCCGTACTCCGGTGTCTGGCGGCCATGATACGCCGAGTGGTTGTTGAGGGAAATAGCGGGTGGATAATGCACGTCACCCCTCACGCCTCACAATTAATTCGGCACCCAAGGCAGCGGCGCCTGCACCGCGAATTCGGTTTTGACGT
>JANNPG010000570.1:0-2811 GCA_031399805.1 Betaproteobacteria bacterium
TGAACTTGGGAAACAGCAGCGGATTGTTGAGCAGCGTCGAGTAGACCTGCCAGATGACGGCGAGCATCAGCAGGATCAGACCTTTGCGCACCGCTGCGTTGTTGAATAGCTTTTCCCATGCCGTGAGCGGCTTCTCGACCACGCCGTAGGCGCTGATTTCGACCTGGCGCACGAACTCGGGACGTTGGACTAAAACGTTATCAGCCATGCGGGGCTACCTCCTCCTCGATCTGGTCGGCGAACAGCATGTCGTGAATGCTGTCGGAAAGCTTCTTGCCGTCATTGCCGATGTTGTCCCTGCCGTCGCTATTGAGTTCGGCCTTGACGCGACCCGGGTGCGGACTCAGCAGAAGAATCCGGTTGCCGATGAGCACCGCCTCCGGAATCGAGTGGGTAACGAACAGCACCGTGAAGTGCGTGTCGTCCCACAACTGCAGCAGCTCTTCCTGCATCTTGCGCCGCGTCAGCGCGTCCAGCGCGGCGAACGGCTCGTCCATCAACAGCACAGCGGGTTCCATCGCCATACCGCGCGCAATCGCGACGCGCTGCTTCATGCCGCCCGACAGCGTATGCGGGTAACTACTGGCAAACTGGGTAAGCTTCACCTTCTCGATGTATTGCATCGCCTTGTCCTCGGCGGCGCGGCCGGTGAGTTTGCGGCTGGAGGTGAGCGCGAACATCACATTCTCCTTGACCGTTTTCCACGGCAGCAACTGGTCGAACTCCTGGAATACGAACACGCGGTCGGAACCCGGCCTCTTTATCGCCGCACCATTCAGGCTCATGCTGCCTTCGGTCGGTTGCATATAGCCGCCGACCGCTTTCAGCAGCGTCGATTTACCGCAACCGGACGGTCCGAGGATGACAAAACGGTCGGATTTGTAGATCTCGAAGTCGACGCGATAAGTCGCGGTGACCAGATGCTCCTTGGTCTTGTACTGGAGCGTAACGCCCTTGACTTCGAGCAGCGGGCTGGCCGCGGTCATGACCCGGGTTCCTCGAGTTTCATCATCGCAAACCGGGCTTCAGTCGATCTGCAACTTGCGCTCGCGCACGATTTTCGCCCAGCGCTCCGTTTCTTCACGCACATATTTCGTGAAGTCGGCCGGACTGTTGCCCACCGGCGCCATGCCCAGGCCGTCAAAACGGCTCTTCACGTCAGCCGCTTCCAGCCCCTTCGCCGTGTCGCGGTAGATCTTGTCGACGATCTCCCTGGGCGTGCCGGCGGGCACCATGAATCCGAACCACCCCAGGTTCTCGAACCCCGGCAGCGTCTCGGCGATCGCGGGCACGTTGGGCAGCTGCGCCGCGCGCGTCTTGCTCGTCACGCCCAGCGCGCGCAGCTTGCCCTGCTGGATGAAGTTGATCGACGCCGCCAGGTTGGGCGTGGCGAACTGGACCTGCCCCGCCATTACGTCGACGATGGCCGGCGCTTCGCCCTTGTACGGGATGTGCAGGATCTCGATGCGCGCCGTGTAAAGAAAATTCTCTGCGGCGAGATGAGTCTGCGTGCCGAAGCCTGCCGAACCGAAGGTGATTTCTTTCGGCCTTGCCTTCGCCAGCGTGATGAGTTCCTTGACGGTCTTGGGCGGGAAAGTCGGCGTCACGGCCAGTACCTGCGGCCCGCTCGCCACATTGGTGACCGGCAGCAGGTCCTTGGCCGGATCGAATGGCATTTTCTTGTAGATGTGCTGGTTCGCGGTCACGATCGAACCCGAGGTCATGAACAGCGTGTAGCCGTCCGGCGCGCTCTTCGCGGCAAGCTCGCCGCCGATGTTGCCGCCGGCGCCGGCACGATTGTCGACCACCACCTGCTGGCCCCAGATATCGCCGAGCTTCTGGCTGATCACCCGGGCCACGATGTCGGTGGCGCCGCCGGGAGCAAACGGCACGATCACCCGCACTGTCTTGTTCGGATAGCCCTGCGCCAACGCGCAGGTTGCTGCGAACATAAGGCCCGCCGGCAAAAGCCATTGAATGACGCGCATGATATCTCCTGTAATTTCGGTTTGAACCGACCGGTCAGTTTACATCCTTCCGCGGCCGGTGACGCTAGCGAAAGATATAGATTGGACTCGACCAGATCAAGTTCCCGTCTTCCTGCGTGATGCAAACGTAAAGCGCGTTGTCGGTCTGGTCGTTGAGCAAAATGCGGCGCTCGAGCTGCACGCGCCGATGCGCGTTCTCGTCCGGCATGCGGAACACGCGCAACTGGCGCTTGATGCCGCCGTTGGGGAAGATACGATCGTGCAGGCCAATATCCGCGATCTTGATTTCGGTATTCACCAGCGCGGTGGCTATCCTCAACGTGCCTGCCTGCGGATCGCTTAACCACGCATCGAAACCGGCAAACCCGCCGGTGGTCAGTCCGCCCCATTTGAGTTCGCCGGGCGCCACATGTTCGAGTTTCTTGTCAAGATTCCAGAAATTGATCGTGCGGACTTTTTCGAAACTATTGCCGGTTAGCGTGCAGCCGCCATCCCATATGGTCTGTCTGCCGCGGCCGCGGTACTCGGAGCCCTCCCAGATCACGCGTATGCGACGGCCGAGCGATTTCTCATCGAACGGCCGGAAAGTTTCAAGCGTCGTCAGCCGGTTGCGGATTTCGATGCGTTCGATCGGCGCCGACGCCACCGCCTCGATGCTGAACGTCACCTCCGCCGCGGACGAGCGCAGAATGTCGCCCATCATCGCGCTTTTCACCTTGCTGCTGGTGGTCGGCCCGAGATTCGGATCGTCGGCGTAGAGTTCCGCGTCGGCGGCAAACGCAACGCGCGTGTCGAGCAACATGCGGCAGCCGGTGGTCGCGTA
>JANNPG010000608.1:0-3402 GCA_031399805.1 Betaproteobacteria bacterium
CCGTAGACGTGCGCCGCGCACGCACGAAGCTCGACGGCGCGTCTCCCGACTCGCGGACGTTCACATCCCGCAAGCGGGGCGCATCGCAGGGCGGAAGAGGGCTCCCTCCGGGATCTGACCCCGGAGATGCGCATGGGGCCGGTGCCAAGAATGATGCGCTTGTTGTCAGCTTCACGGTCGCATCCCGCGAGCGGGCCCCTGCTCCGCGTTCCGCAGGCACCTGCTCACTGCTCGCGTCCAGCCCACCCGGCGGATAGGAGACGATCAGGCGCACGGGCCGCTCCGGATAGGCCTGCGCAAACGCAACCGCGCTCAACGAGAACGCGATTAGAAAACCGATCGAGACTCTGGCAAGCATTGCTACTTCTCGTATGTCGGAAAATGGGTTTTGGCAGGCCGGGACGCGTGAGCTCACAGTTCAAACCGGGTCGGCGCCAATTTGCGCCCAAGCTTCCGCCTGCCGCGCACCGCCGTCAAGTGCGGATCGCGAAGCAACCGCGGGAGCGGCAGAGCGTGGAGGGAGAGATGGGAAGGGGCAATGAGTAATGGATAATGAAAAACCTCATCACGCCTAACCCATCGCTCATCACCGACACAACAAAGGGCTGCCACCGGGAAAGCCGACACCATGAACCCCTATAATTAGCGTCTTTGCGCAGCATCCCGATTGAACGAGGAGCAATGAGATGTCCAAGCCTTACGAATTCCGCGGCCATGCTTATCGCACGCTCACCGAGGTGGACGCGTGGACGAGGCTGCGTCGCGAGCCGGTGCTCGAGCCGGATCTGCCTATCATCGACCCTCACCATCACGTGTGGGACGACCAGCGCGGCCGCTACCTCACGCACGAACTCGCGGCGGACGTCGGCAGCGGCCACAACATCATCGCCACGGTGTTCGTCGAAGCCGGGGTGATGTACCGCGCCGACGGCCCCGCGGAGATGAAACCCGTCGGCGAAGTCGAGGTCGTCAACGGCGTCGCGGCGATGGGCGCGAGCGGCCGCTATGGCAAAGCACGCCTGTGCGCGGGCATCGTCGGCCACGCCGACCTCATGCTCGGCGACCAGGTGCAGCCGGTGCTGGAGGCGCTGGTGGCGGCGGGCAACGGTCGCTTTCGCGGCATCCGCCACGGCACGATCTGGGACACCGGCAACGCCGCCAAATTCGGCCGCCACCAGGTGCCGCGCCACCTGATGAATGATGCGACATTCCGCCAAGGCTTCGCGTGCCTGCAGGCGCCGAAGCTGTCATTCGAAGCGTGGCTCTTCCATCCGCAGTTGGCCGACCTCGCGGACCTCCTGCGCGCGTTTCCCGAGGCCAACGTCGTCATGAACCACTGCGGCGGACTGCTCGGCATCCCGCCGCACGACGGCAAGCGCGACGAAGTTTTCAGGATCTGGCACGCGCATATCCGCAATCTCGCGCAATTCCCCAACCTCACCGTCAAGGTCGGCGGGCTGGGCATGCTGTATTGCGGCTGGGATTTTCACCTGCGCGACATGCCGCCGTCGTCGGCGGAAGTGGCCGTCGCGTGGCGTCCCTATGTCGAGGCGTGCATCGAGGCTTTCGGCGCCGAGCGTTGCATGATGGAAAGCAACTTTCCGCCGGACAAGCAAACGTGCGGCTATGTCGTGTTGTGGAATGCCATGAAGCGCATCACGCAGGGTTGCTCGGTGGCGGAAAAGGCGGCGCTGTATCGCGACACCGCCGCGCGCGTTTACCGGCTGGCAGTCTGACCCGGATGCGCGTTCGCGCACCCTTTGCGCGGCGCACTACGGTCGGTCACTGCGACCGTGGGTGCCAGCACGCGCCTGGCTCTTAAAGTGCCTGACCTAATGAAACGCGTGTGCGTTTCATTAGGTCAGGCACTCTTAGTCATGCTCCAGCGCAATATCGGCTGGCGCCGCTAATCCTGTTGACGCTTTAGCGCAGCCCGACAAACGACAAGATTACGAAGATGATGACGATTGCGCCGACGATGTAGACGATGTTGTTCATGAGATTGCCTTTATGCGTGGGTTAAAGGTTAAAGGAAGAAATGGCGTGCTCGATGCGATTCACTACACACCGGTTTACACGGTATCCTTCCCGGCGCAAACCTTCCGTGCGCCAGCGCGCATAGGGACGGCTGGTTTTAAGTGCCGTGAGGGACAGACCGCGAGGTGTCCCCGCGTTTTTGCCCGCGGGCGATCGCCGCGACACGGGGTCTCGATTGGATGTATTGCTATTCAATTCATCATTCATCCTTCCGCCTTCATCCTTGCCGCTTCCCCCTTCACCCTTCACGCCCCACCCGCGGCCGCGCGCTCGCGCGAACGCGCTAGAATCATTCACCCATGAAGTTCATCAATCCCCGCATAGTCCACGTCGTCAAAAACCCGGTCGCCTTCGCGCTGCAGGTCCTGCGCGCCTTCCAGGCGAACCAGGGCCTGCTCCTCGCCGGCGCGGTCGCTTACTACGCGCTGCTTTCCATCGTGCCGCTGCTCATCCTCATGGTGATCGCGCTGTCGCACGTGATCGATGAGGAAGTGCTGCTGGCGACGCTGCGCAGGGCGCTGGAGTACGTGGTGCCGGGCGAAGGCAGGGCGGTGGTGGGAGAGCTCAAGGCGTTCCTCGATCACCGCGAGGTGATCGGCTGGGTGCTGCTCGTCACCATGCTGTTTTTCAGTCAGCTCGGCTTCAAGGTGCTGGAGAATGCGATCTCGGTGATTTTCCTGCACCGCGTGGCCGTGCGCCGGCGGCATTTCATCATTTCACTGGTGCTGCCCTTCGGCTACATCATTTTCATCGGCGCGGCGCTGTTCGCGGGCACGTACGTGATCGCCGACCTGGGGACGATGGGCGGCGAGAGTCTCGTCGTGCTGGGGCATAGCTGGTCGCTGAGCGGCCCTTCGCGCGTCCTGATCTACGTCGCCGGCGTGATCGGGGAAATCCTGCTCATCTCGGGGATCTACTACTTCATGCCGGTAGGCAGGCTGTCGGCGCAGCACGCGTTGATCGGCGGCGCCACGGCGGGCGTGCTGTGGGAAATCATCCGTCAGGCGCTGGGCTGGTATTTCGGCACGCTGTCGCAAGTGAGCGTGGTGTACGGCTCGCTCACCACGGCCATCATCGTGCTGCTCTGTTTTGAAGTGGCCGCCACGGTGCTGTTGCTGGGCGCGCAGGTGATCGCGGAATACGAACGCATCGAAATCGGCGAGGCGCCGAAGGCGCCGGTGCCGATGCGCACTGACGGGGTCTGATTTACCCCCGGGAAAAACTCGCGCGCCGCAGCCGGGCATTCCCCTTTGTTTTGATGCTCCCAGGCTTCTTCCTTGATCGCTTTTCCGTCCTGCCCGAGGTCTTTACCCGCACCCGCGACGGTGTTGCAACCCGCAAGCGGGTACGCGGTTGGCCTTTGTC
>JANNPG010000654.1:0-5282 GCA_031399805.1 Betaproteobacteria bacterium
AAATGCTTTGTCGATTTCCAGAACGACGTGACGGCGGCGGATATTGCGCTCGCGGCGCGCGAGGGTTACACCTCGGTCGAGCACCTGAAACGCTACACGACGCTCGGCATGGGCACCGATCAGGGCAAGTTGTCCAACATCAACGGGCTCGCGATCCAGGCGCAATTGCTCAATGCGCAGATTCCCGAAGTCGGCACCACCACGTTCCGTCCGCCTTACACGCCCGTCACGTTCGGCGCGATCGCGGGACAGGAGCGCGGGCCGCACGTGGCCCCTCTGCGCTTGTCGGCGATGGATGCTTGGCATGTGGAGGCCGGCGCGACCTTCATCAACGCGGGTTTGTGGCGGCGGCCGCAGCTTTACGCGCGGCGCGGCGAATCCGATCTCGACGCGGTGAACCGCGAAGTGCTGGCGGTGCGCAACCACGTCGGGCTGGTGGATGTCTCCACGCTGGGCAAAATCGACATCAAGGGCCGCGACGCCGCCGAACTCCTTGAGCGCGTGTATATCAACAACTGGAAAAATCTTGCCGTCGGCAAGGCGCGCTATGGCGTCATGCTGCGCGAGGACGGCATGGTGTTCGACGACGGCACCACCGCGCGCTTAGGCTCCCAGCATTACGTGATGACGACCACCACCGCCAATGCGATCAAGGTCATGTCCACGCTCGAATACCTGGTGCAGGTCGAATGGCGTGAGCTCGAAGTGTATTTGACCTCGGTCACCGAGCAATGGGCCGCAATGGCGCTGGCGGGGCCGGATGCACGACGCGTGCTGCAGGCGATCGCACCGGAACACGACTGGAGCAACGCAGCGCTGCCGCACATGGGATATTGCGCGGCGACGATCGCCGGCATTCCCGCGCGCGTATTCCGCGTCAGCTTTTCGGGCGAGCTCGCGTACGAAATCAACGTGCCTGCCGACTACGGCCTTGCTCTGTGGAAACGGCTTATCGCCGCCGGCAGTCCGTATGGCATCACGCCGTACGGCACCGAAGCTATGGGCGTGCTGCGTATCGAGAAGGGCCATGTCGCCGGCATGGAACTCGACGGCCGCACCACGCCCGGCGATCTCGGCCTCGGGCAACTCGTGAGCGCGCAGAAAGACTGCATCGGCAAACGCTCGCTCAAGCGCTCCGCGCTGGCGGCGGTGAATCGAAAACAAATCGTCGGCTTGCTGCCGCTCGACGGCAAAACGCCGATTCCGCGCGGCGCGCAACTGGTCGCCGATGCGAACGCGCCATTACCCAATCCCATACTCGGCCACGTCACCGCCAATTGCTACAGCCCGACGCTCAGCACGCCGATCGCGCTGGCGTTATTGCGCAATGGCCGCGCGATGATGGGAAGATCGTTTTACGCAACCTCTCCGCTCGCCGGCGTCAGCGTGCAGGTGAGCGTGACGAGTAACGTGTTTTTCGATCCGCAGGGAGCGCGTGTTCGTGGCTGATATTCTCCCACGCAGTCCGGCGTCGCTTGAAGCGTGCTGTCCCGGCCGTTTCGGTGCACCCACCGCAAGCGCCGGCGTCAGTTTTTTCGCGCGCACCGGCCTCACGCTGATTGATTTGCGCGGCAATCCGCAGCACACGGAGTTTCTTGCGAGCGCCCAATCGGCGCTCGGTTGCGCATTGCCGCTGACGCCCAACACCTCCGCCGCCGGCGCGGACTGCAAAGTGTTGTGGCTGGGACCCGATGCCTGGCTGCTCGTCAGCGGGCACGCCGAAACAATCAACGAGCGGCTGCCGATAGAGCGCGGCTTTCTGACCGACGTGAGCCACGGCCGCGCTGCATTGCGCATCAGCGGTCCGCACACGCGTGAAATGCTCGCCAAAGGATGCAGCCTCGACCTCGATCCGCGTGTGTTTCACGCCGGGCAATGCGCGCAAACGTCGCTGGCGCACGTCGGCGTGCTGCTGCATCTGCCGGACGCCGGCGGCGGATTCGACCTTTATTGCGCGCGCAGCTACGCGCAACACCTGTGGCACGCGCTGAGCGCAGCCGCCGGCGAATACGGTTACGAGGTGATCGCGCGCGTGGGCGCGTGAGTGCCGTGAAGACGTGAAGAAGTGAAGGGGTGCCCCCTCACCCTGCCCCTCTCCCCGGTAACGGCGAGAGGTAATTTCCTTCTCCCTCACGCCTTCACTTCTTCACGCATTCACCCAGTCGCAGCCAGCCTGCTAAAATCGCCGTCTGCAACAATTGCAAAGTGATCTGCATGTCAGACAAGCAGAAAGCGCCGTTCGAGGGTTTATCCGAACAGGACATCAAAGCCCTGTCGCAGCACGCGGTCACGCGCGCGTATCCGAAAAACACCATCATCGTGAACGAAGGCGATGACACCGATTCGCTCTACATCATCCTGACGGGACGGGTCAAGGTGTTCCTCGCCAACGAGGAAGGCAAGGAAATCGTCCTCGATACGCAAGGGCCCGGCGAGTACTTCGGCGAGATGGTGCTCGACGAAGGGCCGCGCTCGGCATCGGTGATGACGCTCGAACCGTGCCGCTTTCATATTATTCCCAAAGACGACGTCAAAGCGTTGCTGCAAAGCCATCCCGATTTCGCGATGCATCTCGTGCGCAAGCTCATCTACCGCGGCCGCGTGCTCACCGAACACGTCAAAAGCCTCGCGCTGCAGAATGTCTACGGCCGTTTTGCCAAGCTCCTGCAGGAAATGGCGGTTCAGGAGGACGGCAAACTCGTCATCAACGACAAGCTTTCGCAGCAGGAAATGGCCAATCGCATCGGCGCTTCGCGCGAGATGATCAACCGCATCGTCAAAGACCTCACCACCGGCGGCTACATCACGGTCGAGGGCCCGCGCATCGTGATCCAAAAGCCGCTGCCGGCGGACTGGTAAGCCCCTCACCTGCCTCACGCCTCTCGCCCGGCCAGCGGCTGGGCGTGAGGTGTAAATAAGTCACACCTTTCCTGTGCGGTGCGTCGCCCTGCTTCCGGCGTCGTGCTGCTATAACGTGATGCGATATGCATATTTTTCTGCCTGCCACGGAATGCGGCAGAGGCAACCGAATCAACTGAATAGGACTAGAATCCACGCAGTTACGGGCAATGCATGACGCAAGATCATGATCAGCCTGCAAAGCACGATCCACGGGAGGCCCGGGTATGTCGATTTCGTTGCGCGCGGACAGAGTGGTCGGGTGAACAATCGCCGCAAATTGCTCGTTGTGCTTGGCGCGGGCGCGTTCGCAGCACCACTCTACATTTTCGCCCAGCCGCAAAGCAAAGTCTGGCGCGTCGGGTTCCTCGGCACGGCATCCGCGTCCGGTTTCGGGTTCCCGGAACGGGTGGAGACCTTGCGGGCGGGCCTGCGTGAACTGGGTTACGTCGAGGGCAAGAATCTGGTCATTGAATTCCGCTGGGCCGAGGATAAATACGAGCAGCTTCCTGAACTGGCTGCTGAGCTGGTTCGCCTCAAGGTTGACGTCATCGTGACCCATGGGACAGGGACCCGTGCGGCCAGGAGTGCCACGACGACCATCCCCATCGTCATGGCGCTAAGCGGCGACCCCGTCGCCACGGGCCTCGTTGCGAGCCTCGCGCGGCCGGGCGGAAATGTGACCGGAATGTCTGGCATCAACCCCGAAGTGGCTGCGAAGCGACTGGAGTTGCTCACGGACGCGTTCCCGCGAACCCGGAATGTCGCGGTTCTGTACTACCAGGACAGCACCATTTACCTTCACGCTCTCGCTTTGATGAATGTTACAGCCGCATCACTCAAGCTGGAGCTTCACCAATTCGGCGTAAGTAGGCGGGGTGATATCGACAGCGCCTTTGCGGCGATGGCGAAAAGACGCATTGACGCCGTCACGACCATTGACGACGGGTTGCTTACAGCCAACTCTGTAGTGATTGCGAATCATGCGGCCAAGATGCGGCTCCCCTCGCTTGGTTTATCTGAGTTCGCCGAAGCCGGCGGCCTGATGGCGTATGGCCCGAACCGTCGCGAAATGTTTCGCCGCGCGGCCTACTTCGTGGACCGGATACTCAAGGGCGCAAAACCCGGCGATCTGCCGGTCGAGCAGCCGACCAAGTTCGAGATGGTCGTCAATCTCAAAACCGCCAAAGCGCTCGGCGTCAAAATTCCCGACGCCATCATGCTGCGCGCCGACCGGGTGATCGAGTGAATACGCGACGCAAGCTTCTCGTTGCGCTTGGTGCGGGCGCATTCGCCGCGTCGTTTCCTTCGTTTGCCCAGCAGTCCGCAAAAATCCGCCGCATCGGCATGATTGAATTCGGCGCGCCGCCCGACGGCGGGTTTGTCCTCACCTATCTCGCCGCACTCAAACAGCTTGGCTATGCTGAACCGTCAACCCTCCACATCGAGCGGCGCTATGCGCGGGGCGACGCCGCGCGATTCGCCGAACTGGTGCAGGACCTCGCAACGAAAAAAGTCGAACTGGTGTTCACGGTCGGCAACGATATTGCGCAGGTCGCGAAAAAAGTCGCGTCCGCGCTGCCGGTAGTGACCGCGGGCAGCGAAGACCCGGTCATGAGCGGACTGATCGCCGAATATCGGCGCCCCGGCGGCAATATCACCGGCGTCACTTACCTCTCGCCGCAGCTGGCGGCAAAACGGCTCGAACTGCTTAAGGAAACCGTCCCCGGGCTCACGCGTGTCGCCGTGCTGTGGGATCCCGCTCATTTCGACACTTACTACCAGGACATGGAGTCGGACGCGCGCACGCTCGGCGTGCGCCTGCAACTGATCGAAGCACGCAGCGCGGATGAAATCGACACTGCGTTTGCGGCGATGCAAAAGGGGCGCGCCGAAGCGCTGTTCGTCGTACCCTCGCGCATGCTGAATATTCAGGCCAAGCGCGTCAGTGAGCTTGCGCTGGGCGCGAAACTGCCGTTGATGTCGGCCTATGCCAACTTCACCGCAGCAGGCGGGCTGATTTCATACGGCGCCGTAGCCGGAGACTTAATCGCGCGCGCCGCGGCGCAAACCGACAAGATACTCAAGGGCGCGAAAGCCGGCGATGTGCCATTCGAGCAGGCCGCGACTTTCGAACTCGTGATCAACATGAAAACCGCCAAGGCGCTCGGCATCAAGATTCCGAATTCCATACTGGTGCGCACGGACAGGGTGATCGAGTGACGGCACGCCGCGCAGGCATTCATTTTTGCGCAGCGCTGCTCGCGCTGCAGATTTTGTGCGCGGCCGGCATTGCGTACGCGCAACCCCGCACTCCGCTGGTCACGGTCCTGATCCACGGAACGGAGAGCAGCTTTCGTTCCCGCCTCGATGCATTTCGCGAC
>JANNPG010000106.1:0-7198 GCA_031399805.1 Betaproteobacteria bacterium
GGTGGTGAAAAGCGCGCCCGACGGCTACACGCTGCTCGCGGGCAATCCGGGGCCACTGACCATCGCGCCGTCGGTGCGCGCGCAAATGCCCTACGAAACGCTGCGCGATCTGGCGCCCATCATGCTGATCGCGCGCAGCGCAAGCTGCCTGTGCGTGCATCCGAGCCTGCCCGTGAAAGGCGTCAGGGATTTCGTCGCGTTCGCCAAAGCGCGCCCGGGCAAAATCAACTACGGCTCGCCGGGTGTCGGCACCGTCGGCCACCTCGCCACCGAATTGTTCTCGACACAGGCGGGCGTCCGGCTCAATCACGTTCCCTACAAGGGTGCTGCGCAGTACACCATCGATCTCCTTGCCGGCCATATCGAACTTGCGATCATCCAGTTCGCCGGCTGCGCACCGCTCGTGAATCAAGGCAAACTGCGCGCGCTCGGCGCGACTTCACAAAAACGCACGCCGCTGCTGCCCGACCTGCCGACTATCGCCGAGCAGGGCGTGCCCGGTTTCGCGAGCTACAACTGGAACGGCATGCTCGCGCCCGTCGCGACCCCCAAAGCGATCATTGCGCGCATCCACGAAGTGCTGTCCAGACAACTCGCCACGCCGGAGAACCAGCAGTTGTTCATCGGGCAGGGGCACGAACCCGGCGGCGACACGCCGGAAGAATACGCTGCGTTCATTCGTGCCGAGACCGAGAAATGGGCGAGGGTCGCGAAAACGGCCGGGATACGCGAACAATAAGGGGAATGGGCGATGGGCAATGAGTAATGGGGAAAGATACTGGCGCCGCCGCACGGCGCGTGCCTGGTTTGCGCATTCCTGGTACCTATTACCCATCACCCATTGCTCATTACTCATTACCCATCAACCCACCCGGAAAGAGCGACACCATGTCCGAGAAAAAAGATCCGCCCTACTTCATGTACTTCCCCGGCAACTACCGCTGGTCGGCCGGCTTTATCAATATGCTGAGTTCGGCGCCGTACGGCGGCTCCGAAATCGGCGAGCTGCACAAGATCGGCACGCTGCTTAAAGGCAAGGCGCCGGAGGACGACGCAGCTTGGTTCGACGCGTGCGTGAAAGTCGCCGACGGCGTGCGCGCCCACGCGCAGAAATTCGACAGGAACGAGCACCGCTTTTCGGCCGCGCACGCTTATCTGCGTGCCTGCAACTACTACCAGATGGCGGAGCGTTTTCGCACCCCCAAGGACGAACAGGCGCTCGACGCATTCCGCGCCGGCGTCGACTGCTTTCACCGCCATGTGGCGCTGACCGACGTGAAAATCGACATCGTCGAGGTGCCGTTCAAGGACGGCAGCCTGCCCGGCTATTTCGTGCACGCGCAGAACGCGACCGCGCAGCGCGCGCCGTGCGTGGTATTTTTCGACGGCCTCGACGTGACCAAGGAAATTCAATACATGCGCGGCGTGCCTGATCTCATCAAGCGCGGCATTTCCGTGCTGGTGATGGATGGCCCCGGCACCGGCGAAGCGATCCGCTTTCGCGGCCACTATCTGCGCCACGACTACGAAGTCGCCGGCAGCGCGTGCATTGATTTTCTGGAAAAGCGCGCTGACGTCGATGCCAAAAAAATCGGCATCGTCGCGATCAGCCTTGGCGGTTACTATTCGCCGCGCTGCGCGGCTATGGACCCGCGTTACGCCGCGTGCATCGCGTGGGGCGCGCAGTGGGACTATCATGAGACCTGGAAAAAGCGCATCGACGCGCAGTTCAAGACCTCGTTGTCCGTGCCCGGCCATCACATCACGTGGATCCTCGGCGTGGATACGCTCGACGCCGCGTTAAAGGCGCTCGAACCCTTCAAGCTCGACGGCGTGATGCAGAAGATGCGCTGCCCGTTCCTGCTCGTGCACGGCGCGGAAGACGAGCAGATTCCGCTCGCGGACGCGCAAAAGCAGTTCGACACCTGCGGCTCGCAGGACAAGACGTTCCGCGTCTATACCGCGGAGGAAGGCGGCTCGCAGCACTGCCAGCGCGACTACCTGACGCTGGTCGTCGCCGACATGTGGAACTGGTTCGAAGACAAGCTCGTGCGCCAGCGTTAGCCCATGCGCCGAAAAAAAATTGAGGCGCACTCGACGTTCCCTTCCCTCGCTTGCGGGGGCAAGTCGCTTCGACACGTTAGCGGCACGCCCATTTGCGGGAGAAGCGACAAGCCCGCGCCTGCCGACGGTCTTCGATCGAAAATCCCAATGCGCGGGCTAGGGATGGGGGGGCGCCATCGCGAAAATATTTGCGAACCTGCTGCGACGCTGTCACGAATGTAATTTCCCGCTCGGCCAGCGGGACTTGTTCTGCCCGCGCTGTGGCGCCAAACAGCGCCGCGAGAAGCTCGCCAAGACACCCGAGGCCGCGGGGACAGCGTGGTATATTTGCCAAAGCAGCTATCTGCTCGCTGAGACAGGCCCTAATCCCCGGGAGATTCACCTTGCCGCGCGTTGACCTTGCCGATTTGCCGTTGCGCCGCACGCTGCCTTTCATGCGCGTGCCCGGCCCGCAGGAGCGCGCGGCCTCGCGCGTAGGCATCGTCGGCATTCCATTCGATTGCGGCGCCCATCCTCTGCGGGTCGGCGCGCGGCTGGGCCCCGCCGCAATCCGCGAGCAATCGCAGTTGCTGCGCCCGTTCAATCCGCCTGATTTCGACTTTGATCCGCTCGCTCGATTGCAGGTCGCGGATTGGGGCGACGTCGATGTCGTGCCCGGCCAGATCGAGGACGCATTCGCGAAGATCGAACGCGTGATCGGCGCCGTGCTCGACAGCGGCGCGGCTCCGTTGACGATGGGCGGCGACGGTGCGGGGACGCTGCCGCAGATCCGCGCGGTGCACCGCAAATTCCCCGACCTGGTGGCCCTGCATCTCGATTCGCACGCCGACAGCAACCCGTTCCCGGAGACCGGGCACGATACCGGCACGGCGTTTACGCGCGCAGCACAGGAAAATCTTGTCGACGTCTCGCGCTCGCTGCACGCGGGCATCCGCGGCACGTTCCGCATGCAGGGCAGCCTTGCCAACTCGGACAAGCTCGGTTATGAAACGATATTGATGCGCGAGATCGAAACGATGGGCATTGCCGGGCTCATCGCGCGTATCCGCGGAAAATGCGGCGGCCGCCCGGTCTACCTGTGCTTCGACATGGATGTTTTCGATCCGTCGTGCGCGCCCGGCGTTTGCGCGCCATCGTGGGGCGGCCTCTCCGCGCGCGAAGGCTTCGCGATACTGCGCGGGATCGGTGGACTCGACATCGTGGCGATGGATGTCAATACGATCAGCCCGCCGCATGACGTCGGCGGCATGTCGGCGCTGCTCGCAGCGAACGTGATGCTGGAAGGTATCCTGCTTTTTTCCCAGAGGCTACAATGAAAACATTACGCTACGCCCTTATACCTATCCTCGTCCTGACCGCGGGCTGGGTCTATGCCGAGAACTACCCGACACGGCCGATACGCATGATAGTTCCGTGGGCGCCGGGCGGCGGTTCGGAAATCTCCGCGCGCATCGTCGGTCAAAAACTCGGCGAGTATCTCGGCACCACCATAGTCATCGATACCCGGCCCGGTGCGGCGAGCATGCTCGGCACCCAGCTCGCGGCGCGCGCGCAGCCTGACGGCTATACGTTGCTGTTCACGGATTTGCCGGTCACGATCAATCCCGCGGTAAACAAGAACGTCGGCTACGATCTCGCAAGGGATTTCGTACCCATATCGATGGTAGCGACTTCGCCGGCGATACTGGTCATGCATCCGTCGGTGCCCGCGGCGAGCCTCGCGGACTTTATCGCACTGGCCAAGGCGCAACCGGGCAAGATCACCCTGGGACACGGCGGCGTCGGCGCAACGACGCATGTGGTCGGCGAGCTCTTTCAGTTGCGCGCGGGGGTCAAGCTCAATCCCGTTCCCTACAAGGGCACCGGCCCCGCGGTGGCGGACGCAGTTGCAGGCCAGATCCAGTCCGCGATCAGCACCATGCCGGCCGCAGTGCCCAACATTCAGGCCGGGCGTCTGCGCGGGCTGGGGATTGCCGGCCCTAAACGCTCGGCGCAGATACCGGATGTCCCGACTTTTGCGGAAGCGGGTGTCAAGGGCGTCGAAGGCGAAAACTGGAATGGCGTGCTGGCGCCCACCGGCGTGCCGCAAGCCATCATCATGCAGTTGAACCGCGAAATCGTGAAGGCGGTCAACCTGCCCCAGGTACGGGAGCGGCTCGCCACGCTTTCGCTGGAAGCGATCCCTTCCACGCCCGGCGAATTCAAGAAAGTCCTCGACACCGAGCTCAGGAAATGGGCCGAGGTCGTGAAAGCCGCCAACATCCAGGCCGAGTAAATTCCAACTAAAGCCCACATGACCGACAAAAAAAACATGCAGCGCGACACCCTGACGACCCACGCCGGGCGCGACCCGCAGCGTTACGCCGGGCTCGTCAACACGCCGGTGTTCCGCGGCTCGACCGTATTGTTTCCCGACGTCGAATCGTACGAGCACCGCGATCCCGACAACTTCAAGTCCATGCGCTACGGCATCCACGGCACGCCGACCACGTTCGCGCTCGAAGAAGCCGTAGCACTTCTCGAAGGCGGGCACGCCGCGGTAGCGCTGCCATCCGGGCTTGCCGCCATCGTTGCCGCACTCGCGCCGTTCGCGAAGCAGGGCGCCCACCTCCTGATGGTCGATTCGGTCTACGGTCCCGCGCGCAATTTCTGCGAAAAACGCTTGAAGCCGTTCGGCGTCGAGGTCGAGTACTACGATCCGCTCATCGGCGGCACCATCGCGAAGCTGATCCGCCCCAACACCACCGCGATTTATTGCGAAGCGCCGGGCTCGCTCACATTCGAGATGCAGGATCTGCCCGCGATCGCCGCCGCCGCGCATGCCAAAAATATCCCGGTGCTCGCTGATAACACGTGGGGCACGCCGTACTTCTTCCGTTCGCTCGAGCACGGTGTCGACGTGTCGATCCACGCCGGCACCAAGTACATCGTCGGCCACTCGGACGCGCTGATGGGACTTATCGTCACCAACGAAAAATACTGGCTGCCGGTGCGTCGCGCGGTCGCCGATTATGGCTACTGCGTGAGTCCCGACGACTGCTACCTCGCGCTGCGGGGGCTACGCACGATAGGGGTGCGCATGCGCCATCAACAGCACAGCGCGCTCAAGATTGCGCGCTGGCTGCAGGCGCGGCCTGAAGTGCTGCGCGTGCTGTATCCCGCGCTCGACACCGACCCCGGTCACGCGCTGTGGAAACGCGACTTCAGCGGCGCCGCCTCGCTGTTCGGCGTGATCCTGAAACCCGTCGCGGACGATACGGTCGCGGACATGATTGACGAGTTGATGCTCTTCGGCATCGGCTCCTCGTGGGGCGGTTTCGAGAGCCTGTGCATACGCGCCAATCCGGCGAAGGGGCGCACGGCGACAAAATGGAGCCCCGGCGGGCCGCTGATCCGCCTGCATATCGGGCTGGAAGACGCGGATGATTTGATCGCCGACCTCGAACGCGGATTGGCACGCCTGTCGCCGGCGAAGAGTCCGTAACAGCATGAACGCACCCGCGCAGCCGCGCGACGAGAAAGCCCTCAACGGACTGCTCCTCGCGGCGCTTTTTGTCTCCGGCCTCGTGCTGATGCGGGAAGGCCCGCACTTCGACAACGTAATCGACGGCTGGCCGTTTTTCACGAGCGCGTTCTTCGCGGGGACCTTGATCGGTTATCTGTGCTGGACGTATACGTTCGGCGTCACCCCGTCGCTCAAGTTCTCCGGATCGTACCGGCTGCCGTGGCTGGCGGCCCTGGTCTTGGGCCTCGTCGCCACTGCCACGGCCTCCTATGTCAATCGAACATTCGCCGCGCCGGCGGACCGCGCGATTACGGCCGAAATTGATTCCATCGACGAAGGCAAAGGCAACCGCTGGCACGTCACGGTAAAAGCGCCGGACGGCCTCTACCACCGCTATCTGATTTCGAAAGACGTGGCGGACGCATTGAAAAAAGGCAGGCAGGTACGCATGAGCATCGCCCGTGGCGCGCTCGGCTTCGATTTCATGGCTAAATTCGAGCCGGCCGGACGCTGAAGACGCTCTCAAATTGCGGACGGTGCGGCAGTTTTTTCGGACAAATGGATAAATAAACTGAAAGCCGACATGTCGCGAGTGACATTACATGCTCGGCAGGTTGCCGGACGCTGCCGCGCGGAGTGCCGGCCATGAGCGTCGCTGACAAAATCATCGTACGCCACGGCACCGCCACGCCGGGCGGCGGATTTCCGGTCTATGGCGAGGCGTACGCCGCCACGCTGAACGAAATGGATCCCACGCTGTCCGTGCAACCGCAGAATACCAAGGGCAGCACGGAAAACGTGCCGCTGCTC
Organism: Betaproteobacteria bacterium; assembly: GCA_031399805.1. Taxonomy (GTDB): domain Bacteria; phylum Pseudomonadota; class Gammaproteobacteria; order Burkholderiales; family SG8-41; genus PALSA-1004. Next base: position 6,380 of record JANNPG010000106.1, read on the forward strand.
GAAGCCGGAAAACTCGATCTCGGCCAGGTCACCGGCGAAGTCACCTACGAAGCAATTTCGGGCAGCGGGCGGCCGCCTGCCGATTTACGCATATTGAACGCAATGTATTCGAACTCGGGCATGTTCATCGTGCGCGCCGACAGTCCGTACCATTCGATCGCCGACCTCAAGGGCAAACCGATCGCGTGGGGCGCGGCCGGCTCGGGCTTCATCGTCCTCGCGCGCTACGTGATGGACGGGATGGGGCTCGACATGCACAAGGATTTTCAGGCCTACCTCCTCGACAAGGCCGCGGACGGGCCGGCGATGGTGCTCGACGGGCGCGCAGCGGCATTGTGGGGCGGCGGCGTGGGCTGGCCCGGTTTCACCGCGGTGGCCAGCGGCCCCGCGGGGGCGCGCTTCATTGCGCCGAACGCGGACGAGATTGAGCGCATCACCGCCAAACACACATTCATCAAACCGATCACGCTGCCTGCCGACAGCTATCCCGGACAGAAATCTGCCGTCGCGACTGTCGGTTCGTGGTCGTTCGTCCTCGCGCGGCCGACGCTGCCGGACGACCTCGCCTATCGCCTCGCGTGCGCGCTGCACATGGGCGCGTCCGCATTGGGCGCGCGCCTCGAACAGGCGCGCGAATCAACTCTCGCCAATACGCTCGCCGCCGCACCCCGCGTCGATCTCATCCACCCGGGCGGGCGGAAGTACCTGCGTGAAATCGGGTTGCTGCAATAAGCGCGGTGCGCATGTGTTTGCCGCCGTGCGCAAATAGTTAGCTCAACTCCTAAGCACGCATTTCAAAACAAAGGTAGCGCAGGCGAC
>JANNPG010000108.1:0-6208 GCA_031399805.1 Betaproteobacteria bacterium
GCGCTGGCTGCGCCACGCGTGCTCGCACTTCGCGCCCGCCAGCGTTTTCGCTTCGATGAGCGATTCGGGCAGGGCGTTGGCGTCGCGCCAGTCGCGCCGGATCTCACGCAGGTTGGCGCGCTCGAAGTCGGTGAGCGGCTCCTGCTCCGCCGCGCGCAATAACCCGGCGAGACGCGGCTCGGTGCGCGTGCGATGAATCAACGCGTGCAGCTCGGCTTCGGCGGCGGCGCGCGCCTCATTACCTTTCGGCGGCATCATCGCATTGCGGTCCCAGCCGGCAATCGCGGCGAGATGATTGTAGCGGTAAAGGCGCGACCAGACGCGGCAGAGTTCGTGGTGGTTCGGCGCGGCGGCGGGTACAGTGGGCATTTCTGTTTTCGGCGGTGCGCGGACGCTCTGTGCAGCGTCAGCAGCAACCGGCCGGTTACCGTCAAAGTTTGGGAATGCGCAATGTCTTGCTGATCATCAGGGTGCCCGACACCAGGAACAAAACAGACAGCGGATGCAACTCCCACGGCCCGCATGTCCACACGCCCCAGTAAAGATTCCCGCCCAGCCGGTCCTGCCACGCGAGCACCGCCAATACCGCGACCAGCAACACGCTGGTGGGAATCGGCGTGCCTTCAAAGTAGGCAACCTTGTCGCCGCCTTGCGAAAGGCTCTCGGCGGTCACGTTATAGCGCGCGAGGCGACTCACCCCGCAACATACGAAGTAAATCAGCACCACCGCGTCCCAACCGCCGCGCAGGCCGGCGGCAAATCCGAGTGCCGCAGGGGCGACGCCAAACGAGATGACGTCCGCGAGTGAATCGAGTTCGCGTCCGAGCGCCGAGTGGGTATGCCGCGAGCGCGCGATGCGGCCATCGAGCACGTCAAATACGAACGCCGCCGGCGCCATCGCCGCCGCGGCGAGGAAGTGGGCCATTGAGGCGTTGCCAACGTAGATCATGGCGAGAAAAATCATCGCCACCCCGCAGGCTGCGTTGGCGAGCGTAAAAAAATCGGCGAGGTGAAAACCCCGCAACATCGAGAAATGTTTGCGCTGATCAGCCTGCGGGGGCGCGGATGGAAGCATGGTCTTTTCAGTATAACTCACGGTGTGACGGGCGCGCCGCCGGCCCGCGGACGCCAGTGTGCACCGCGCAGGCGGGAACCCTTACAGCCGCGCCACGGCGTCGTCATTGATATGCATCAATGTAATCCGCTTGCCAACTGCATACTATTCGGCACAGTGCTGATCAATAGTAATAATTTATCCGCTTGCCCGGTGAGGCGGCTGGCGATCGTCGCCGGGCCCCGTAACGCGCGGGCCGTGACCGGCATTTCGCGCCCCCCGCCGGCGCGCGCCTGCAAAAAAATGCGCTCCCCCCGACCGCGCGCGACCCGTTAAAATGAAACTAACGCGGCACGGCTGTTGTCTGCTCATCCCAAGGCCCCGAACATGAAACCCGACGATTCCGAATTTTCGCTTCCGCAACAGCAGGTCAGCATCGACGTGCTGCTGGAGAAGTACGCCAAGGGCAACGAGCAGACGGCGGACGACGTGCGCCGCCGCGTGGCACGCGCGCTGGCCGCGGTCGAGGAGCACCCGGCGCGCTGGGAGAAGGAGTTTTTTGACGCGCTCGCCGGCGGATTCATACCCGGCGGGCGCGTGAATTCCGCCGCCGGCACCGATCTGCAGGCAACACTTATCAATTGCTTCGTGCAGCCGGTGGGCGACTCGGTTTCGCACACGGTCGACGGTCGGCCCGGCATCTACGTCGCGCTGCAGGAAGCCGCGGAAACCATGCGGCGCGGCGGCGGCGTCGGCTACGATTTTTCAGCGATCCGCCCGAAAGGCGCATTCGTGCGCGGCACGCATTCGAGTGCGAGCGGTCCGGTCTCCTACATGCGCGTGTTCGACCGCAGTTGCGAGACCGTCGAGTCCGCGGGTTCGCGGCGCGGGGCGCAGATGGGCATACTGCGCTGCGACCATCCCGACATCGAGGACTTCATCCACGCCAAGGATGAGGGCGACCTCTCCAACTTCAACGTGAGCATCGCGGTGACCGACGCGTTCATGCGCGCGGTGGAAGCGGACGCCGGCTGGGCTCTCGTGCACAAGACGCCGCCCGGCGCGCACGTCACTTCCGCCGCCGGCCAGCGCGGCGGCGACCAACGGAAGTCCCCGCGAGGGGACGGCGCGTGGGTGTACCGCCAGGTGAAAGCGCGCGACCTCTGGCAGCAGATCATGCGGTCCACTTATGACCACGCCGAGCCGGGCGTGGTGTTCATCGACCGCATGAACGACGACAACAACCTGTCGTATTGCGAGCCCCTTGAAGCAACCAATCCGTGCGTGACCGCGGATACGCGATTGCACACTGCGTCCGGAATGATTCCGGTGGGCGAACTCTACGCGAGCGGCGAGCCGTTGCAGGTTACGGTCGATAAACGCGCGCTTGGCAAGCAAGCAATGGGAACCTGTGCGCGTCGCGCCGTACCGGTATTTTTGTCGGCGCAGCAAGCCGACGTTATTCGTGTTGTGACGGAGGATGGCCACGAAATCAAGGCGACCGCCTGGCACGATTTCTTCACCAGCCGCGGCAAGGTTAAGTTGCGCGATCTTTTGGTTGGCGACGAATTGCTCGTGCAATCCGGCAAAGGTCAGTTCGGAGAACACGGATCGAAGGCCCTTGGCACCCTGCTTGGCCTGATCGCCGGCGACGGCCATTTTACGAATCGGGGCAAGAATCAACAGGCTGCGATTGTCAATTTTTGGGGTGCCGATCAAACTCTGGCGCCAACCATCGCCGGCTTTATCAATTCACTGATCGCCGGGCTGGCGATTTCGCCGAGATCGTACTGTGTACAGCCCGTCGCGGTGCCGTCGCGCAATCATATGTTCATACGGTCCGTACTGCTTGCGCGATTTCTGGAGCAATACGGTTTTTCGGCGGCGACCAAACACATCGTGCCGGAAGTCGTCTGGCGCGGCACCGAAGAGTGTGTCAAAGGCTATTTGTGCGCATTGTTTCAGGCAGATGGCACGGTCAATATTTCCAGTGCCAGCCAAAGCTGTTCGATCCGGCTCGCTTCCAGCTATCCCGATCTGCTGAAAGGTGTGCAGACCCTGCTTGCAAATTTCGGGGTGTTTTGCCGCATACGGCACCGGCGCAGCGAAAGCATGCGCATGTTGCCGGACGGCCGGGGCGGGCAACGCTCTTACCAATGTCGTGCGGACTATGAGCTCATCATCGATGGCGAGTCACGCGAGCGGTTCATGCGGGAAATCAGCTTTCTCGGACCGGCCAAGACGGAAAAATATCGTGCGTGGGTCGCCGGCAAGGCACTATTCAAGACGCAGCGCTTTACAAGCAGGGTCCAGTCGATAGAACCCGTCGGCAAGGAACCGGTATTCGATACTACGCAGGCCGACGGCAACACTGTGATATTTAACGGGCTGGTAACCGGGCAGTGCGGCGAGCAGCCGCTGCCCGCATACGGCTGCTGCTGTCTCGGCAGCATCAATCTCACGCTGTTCGTCATCGACGCGTTCCGGCCCAAGGCGCGGTTCGACTTCGCGGCGTTCGCGCGCGTCATCCATCCGGCGGTGCGCATGCTCGACAACGTGCTCGACGTGACCGTGTGGCCGCTGCCCCAGCAGGAGCAGGAAGCGCAGGCCAAGCGCCGCGTCGGGCTGGGCTTCACCGGGCTTGGCGACACACTCATCATGCTCGGCCTCAAATACGATACCGACGCGGCGCGCCGCATGGGCGCCAACATTGCGGAATTCATGCGCGACGAATCGTACGCGGCGTCGGTGGCAATCGCCAAAGAGAAAGGCGCGTTTCCGCTCTTTGACGCGCAACGCTACCTCGCGGCGCCGCACTTCGCCGCGCGTCTGCCGGCTGCGCTCCAGAAAGAAATCGCCGCGCACGGTCTGCGTAACAGCCACCTGTTGTCGATCGCGCCCACCGGCACGATATCGCTCGCCTTCGCCGACAATGCGTCGAACGGCATCGAGCCGCCGTATGCGTGGACTTATCAGCGCAAGAAACGCATGCCCGACGACACGCACCGCACCTACGACGTCGAGGACCACGCGTGGCGGCTATACCGCCACAGCGGCGGCGATGTCGACAAACTGCCCGCGCACTTCGTCACCGCGCTCGAGATTTCCGCGCGCGATCATATGCGCATGGTGGCGGTGGTCGGCCCGTTCGTCGATTCGGCCATCAGCAAAACCGTGAACGTTCCGGAAAACTATCCGTACGATGAGTTCGAAGACCTCTACCTCGAGGCGTGGAAGTCGGGCCTCAAAGGCATCACCACTTATCGCCCGAATGCCGTGCTGGGCAGCGTACTCTCGGTCGCGCCGGCCGCCGCCTCTGCCGAGCCCAACGACCTCGACACCTCGGACACCGACCGCCGCATCCGGCTCGAAGCCGCACCCGAGCCGGCATTGTGCAGCCTGCGCTGGCCCGGGCGACCGGCGCTGCCCGACGGCAATCCCGCGTGGACCTATATGGTCGAATCGCCGTTCGGCCGTTTTGCCATTTTCGTCGGTCACGTCGAAAACGGCGCGCCCTACGCGTTCGAAGTATGGGTCAACGGCAACGAACAGCCGCGCGGCATCGGCGCCATCGCCAAGACGCTGTCGATGGACATGCGCGCGCAGGACGCCAAGTGGCTGCGCATGAAACTTGACGTGCTGGCGCGCACCGGCGGTGACGCGTTCGACTGCGCGATGCCGCCCGACGGAAAACCGCTGCGCGTGCCGAGCATCGTGGCGGCGTTTGCGCGCATCGTGCGCCATCGCGTGGACAAGCTCGGCGCGCGCGCGGAAGCCGACGACAAGTCGCCCGTGCTCGATGCATTGTTCGCCACCAAGGAGCCCAAGACCGGCACCGACGGCACGATGTCGTGGACAATCGATGTATACAACCCGAGTTCGGGCGATGATTTCGTGCTGATGTTGAAAGAGCTCGTGCTGCCCAACGGGCAGCGCCGCCCCTACTCGGTGTGGATGGCCGGCGCGTATCCCAAGGTGCTCGATGGCCTGTGCAAACTCCTGTCGCTCGACATGCGCGTCATCGATCCCGCGTGGATCGGCATGAAGCTGCGCAAACTCCTGTCGTACGACGAACCGCTCGGTGACTTCATGGCGCGCGTGCCGGGCGCGGAACGCCAGGAGAACTACCTGAGCACCGTGGCCTACGTTGCGCGCCTGATCATTCACCGCTACGCGATGCTCGGCATACTCGACGAACGCGGTTTTCCGGTCAGCGACATGGGCGTGCTCGAAATTCCGGATGACGACCGCAAGCCGGCCGCTTTCGACTTCCGGCCGGTGCACAGCAGGCTCTGCAAGGAATGCGGCAACGCGGCCGTGATCAGGAAGGACGGCTGCGAATTCTGCACGGCCTGCGGCGCGATCGGCGCCTGCGGTTAAAACCTGTCTCATCAATATCCACGTGCCCAGCGCAAGCCCGGTGCGCGCCCGCGCATGAAAACCGTACGCCTGCCAGGCGGCGAGCGCGTCTCCGCCTTCGGTCAGGGCACATGGTACATGGGCGACGACCGCACGGCGCGCGCCGAAGAAATCGCAACGTTAAGACGCGGTCTCGATCTTGGCGCAACACTCATCGATACCGCTGAAATGTACGGCGATGGCCGCGCCGAACAACTCGTTGGAGAGGCAATCGCCGGGCGGCGCGATGAGGTCTTTCTGGTCAGCAAGGTGTTGCCGCACAATGCGACGCGGCGCGGCACCATCGCCGCATGCGAGAAAAGTCTCAAGCGTCTCAAGACCGACCGCATCGATCTGTATCTTCTGCATTGGCGCGGCAGTGTTCCATTTGCCGAAACACTGGCCGCGCTGACGGCGCTGCACAGCGCCGGCAAGATCCGCCACTACGGCGTGAGCAATCTGGATCTCGCGGACATGCAGGAATGGTGGCCGCTCGCCGGCGGCGCGGCGGTAGCGGCTACCCAGCTGCTCTACAACCTTGCGCGCCGCGGCATCGAATGGGATTTGCAGCCGTGGCTGCGCGAGCGGCGCGTGCCGGTCATGGCGTATTCGCCTCTTGAACAGGCACGGCTCGTCAGCAACGCGAAGCTCGCGGCTTTCGCGCAACGCCACGGGATGACGCCGGCGCAGGCGGCGCTCGCATGGCTGCTCGCCAACGACGACGTCATCGTCATTCCGAAATGCGCGCACCGCCAA
>JANNPG010000120.1:0-1619 GCA_031399805.1 Betaproteobacteria bacterium
TTTCGTCAACTGGGTCGGCTGCGCGGCCGGCGCCTCGCAGGAGGACGTGATTCAACGCGCGCTCGACGTCATGACGGAATTCAACGGCGCCGCGTCGACCACGGTGATCGGCCGGCGCGAGAAGCTCGATGCGTTGAACGCCACCTTCATCAATTCGATGAGTTCGGCGGTGCTCGCGTACAACGACACGCATTTCACGACCGTTGCGCATCCGACGAGTCCGGTGGGCGCTGCGCTGCTCGCGCTGGCCGAACGCCAGCCCATGACCGGCACGCAACTCGTGCATGCGCTCGTGCTCGGTAACGAAATCCAGTGCCGCATCGGCAACATCCTGTGCACGCCGCCGGCGGAATGCCAGATCGGTTTATCGATGGCGGGCCTCGTCGGCTGCATTGGCGTAGCGGTTGCCGCCGGCGTCGTGATGGGTTTCGACGAGGACACGATGGCGACCGCGATCGGACTTGCGGCCAACCAGTCGGCGGGACTGCGCGAAGCGCACGCGACGATGGGTGGCCAATATATTCAGGGCCACACCGCGCGCTGCGGCTTCATGGCCGCGTTGCTCGCCGCGCGCGGTTTCACCTGCAACGACACGATGATCGAAGGCCCGAAAGGTTTCGCGGTATCGTACGGCACGCGGCCACAGATGGAAGCCGCACTCGATAAACTCGGACAGGCGTGGGAAATTTCCGCGCTCGCCTACAAACCCTACCCGAGCGGGTTCGTGATTCATCCGATTATCGACGCCTGCCTCGACGTCGCGCAAAACAATTCTTACGATGCCGCGCAAATCGAGCGCGTCGAACTCACGGTCAATCCGATGGCGGTGCAACTGTGCAACCGGCCCGCACCGAAAAACCGCAATCAGGCACTCGTCAGCCTGCAGCACTGGAGCGCGGTGTCGCTGATATACAAAGGCGCGGGCATCGCCGAAATCGCCGAGCCCATCCTGCGCGACCCTCTCGTGACGGCTTTGCGCGGCAAAATCACAACGAAGACCGATGCCGCGGTCGGGCGCGAGGCCGCAACCGCGCGCGTCGTGCTCAAAGACGGCAAAACCATGCAAGCCGTGGTCAAGGATTGCCGCGGCAGCGCGCGGCGGCCGATGACCGACGAGGATATTTCGGCGAAAACCCGCGGTCAGCTGCGCATCGCGTTTGCCGAACAAGCGACCGAACGCATACTCGCGGAGTCCTGGAAGATCGAGTCGTATCCGCTGGTCGCGCCGTTTTGCCAGCTGCTCGGCGTCGCGGCGTAAGACGCCCGGACAATCGGTGACCGCGAGGACCGCGCTCATCGCCGGCGCGTCGGGCCTGATCGGCCGCCGCATCGCCGATCATCTGATTGCAACCAGCAACTGGGATGTGATCGGTCTCGCGCGCTCTATGCGTACTTCGCCTGACATGCGCTGGATCGCCGTCGATCTCAACGATCTCGTGGACTGCCAGCGTAAGCTCGGCGCGCTGCATGAAGTGACCCACGTCTTCTACGCCGCGCGCTTTGACCATCCCGAAGGCATACCCGAGTCGGTCGAGATTAACGCGGCCATGCTCAGCAATCTCGTCACCGTAATCGAGCCCGTCGCGAAATTGCGCCACGTGCACGCAGTGCACGGCAGC
>JANNPG010000132.1:0-2455 GCA_031399805.1 Betaproteobacteria bacterium
CGCATATTGGCGACCATTTGCGGCGGCGGCACAGTAATGATCTTGGCGTCGGCGAACGGGTTGATGCCATGCGCGGCCATCCAGTAATAAATCCACATCGCATGCGTGCCGGTCGGGAAGGTCTGCGCAAACGTATATTCGCGCTTTTCCTTGTCCATCAGCGCCTTCAGCGACGCGCCGTCCTTCACGCCTTTCTCGTTGAGTTTCTTCGACAGCGTAATCGCCTGCCCGTTGTGGTTGAGATTCATCAGCACCGCCATGTCCTTCTTCGACCCGCCAATGCCCATCTGCACGCCGTAGATCAGGCCGTAGAGCACGTGCGCCGCGTCGAGTTCGCCATTGACGAGCTTGTCGCGCACCGACGCCCACGACGCTTCCTTGGTCGGGATGATCTTGATGCCGTATTTCTTGTCGAATTCCATCATCGACGCCATCACGACCGACGCGCAATCGGTGAGCGGAATGAAGCCTATCTTGACTTCGGTCTTCTCGGGCGCGTCCGAACCCGCCGCCCACGCGCCGTGACGTATCGCATCGGGCACCAGGGTCATGATCGCGGCGCCGGTGAGCGCGCTGCCGCGGCGCAGGAATTCGCGGCGCTTGTCGCTGCAGGGTTGCACGACAGCTGCTTGGGTTCCGCTTTTCTCTTTGTCATTCATGCTGCACTCCCATTAAGTGTGAATTCCGTGGCGACGTCCTGCCGATTCGCTAAAAAAATGGCGCCCATTCTCTATGGGGCACATTTGCCCCGGAAAATGGACGCCGTTGTCCGGTATCGGCATCCATCCGACATTGGATGAAATGCGTTATGACTAACCTGTAGCAAGCGCTATGCCATAGGCCTGAAATCTATTTAAGTAATTGAAATAAAAAGATTGTTAAACTTTAATCGGATTGTGAATCAAACCACTGTTCCGCACTGTTGCAGTGCACAAATGATGCGTGATGCATCAAAATGAAGTGATTTGGAGCGCGTTTCAAATGAGAGATACGTCGGCTCTATGGCAACACAACCGTCCCCCAAGGAGACTTCCTCTGGGGCGTAGCGCAGGCGACTCGCCTGCATTCAGACCGGTGCAGGCGGGGTCGCCTGCGCTACCCTCGCACGTTCAGGAGGAAATCAGGCCGGCGAGCGCGACAACCTGGGCGGCGACGGCCGCCAGCCGCGCATTGCTTTGCATTGCCTGCTTGCGCAACGCGCGGCAGGCGTCTTCCTCCGACAGGTTGCGGCTTTGCATCAGGATACCTTTGGCCCGTTCGATCACTTTACGGTCGGCAAGCTTCTCTTCGATGTCGTCGAATTCGCGCTTCAAAGCATGAAATTGTTCGAACCGCGCCACCGCCGCTTCGATAATCGGCCCGATGCGCTCGCCGGACATGCCGTCGACCACATACGCGCTGACCCCCGCCAGCGTGGCGGCGCGGATTTTTTCGCTGTTCCCGTCGTGCGTAAACATCACCACCGGACGCGGTTCGTCGCGGCTTACGACGCACAGGCTCGCAAGCGTGTCGCGGTCCGGCGAATCGGTATCGACAATGATGATATCGGGCTGCAACGCGCTGACCTGGCGATGCAGGTCGAGAGTGGACGGCACGTACGCGATTACTTCGTAGCCCGCATGCGTCAGCGCCTGCTGCAGCACTTCGGCGCGCTCGACTGTTTCATCGACGATCATGACCCTCAGCATTCCCGCTTGTCCCTCGCGCAGAAATTCATCACGCCGCCGCCAGGCTGCCGGTTTCAACCGCCACGATGGCCTTGGCCTGATTCATGTCACTGGTGTAGCCGCTGCCGTAGAGGCAGCACGCGAGCTGATTCACGATCGGCAGCGGCACGGGCGTCTCACCGACGAGCGTGCCCTTGATCCAGGCCGCGGTGGTCGCCGCATCAATTGCTGCGGGCAATCCCGGTATGCTTTTCACCGGCCCGGTCTCCGCCTCGAACAATACCTGCGCGCCCGCATCCCTGAAATATTCGAGGCGCGGCCGGCGCGTGGGATTCGCGAACGACTCGCCCTCGGTGCTGCGCAGCAAAAGCGCGTGTGCGCCGGTCGCCAGCAGAAACTCGCGCATCAACTCCAGATACGGCGGATGCGATGCACTGACGATGCGCAGGCTTTCGCTGTAGAACGGATCGATCAGCTTTGCGAGCGAGTGCGCGCTCGAGCGCACGCCGAGACGCGCGCGCAAACTCAAGAGATCGGCAAGGCCCGGTGCCAGCACCGCCGTGGGCACGAACGCAATGCCTTCGTTGTCGAGCGCTTCCTGCGCCTGCGCCAGACTCGCGCAGGGCATGACGCCCAGTTCGCGCAGAATATAGACCGTGGCGATGCGGCCGCTGCCGTTCAATGGCCCGTGGATGAGCACCGGCACGCCGAAACGCTGCAGCAAGAGCGCCAGCAGCGGCAGCAGATTCGGCTGCTGGCGCGCGCCGTTGTAGGTCGGCAATACCACC
>JANNPG010000135.1:0-1578 GCA_031399805.1 Betaproteobacteria bacterium
GACGCCGCTCACGCGCAGGAAGTCGTCGCCGAAGCCGCGGCCGGCAAGCCAGCTCGCCCACGCCTCGACCACCGGTTCAAATCTCGCAACCGGAGCGGTCGTCCAGTTCGGACTGATCACCAGTGTCGCGCGCATCGTCTGTTCGCCGCGCTCGTGCACGATCTTGTAGGCGCGCAGCAGTTCACCCGCGACCCCGTGTTCCTCGAAGATGCTCGTCGTGCCGAACGCGTGGTAGGCCTGCATCGCCGCTGGCAGCGTGCGCGTGCGATCTTCGAGAGAAAAACCCGTGGCCGCTCGCATCAGCGTCATTTCCACGACCGACATGATCGTGTTGTCGTAAAAAATTCCCGTCGGCTCGCCCGTCGCGTCCTTGTCGATGACGATGGAGTCCGACGGCGCAACGGTGTCCTTCGTGACGCCGGCCAGCGCGAGCGCGCCGCTGTTCGCGACCGATACCAGAGGCGTCGTATGCCGCCAGAAACCCCAGATCGGGCGTATGTAGACGGGATGATCCGGCGCGGCTTCGTCAAGATCGCGGCGCGTCGGCAGGCGTTTCTCGGCGTAGCACTCGGGCACGTCGAAATAATACGGGGGGTCGCCGAGCGGCATGGTGACTATCCACTCGCCCTTGGGCGTGCGCCGCGCGAGTTCCGCGATCACTGCCTTGACGTCGGCGATGGAGCGCGCGCTGGCGAGCGACGGAAAAACTTTCTTGAGGCCTTCGCGGTCCATGTGCGCGTGGCCGTCGATCAAGCCCGGCATCACGGCGCGCCCCTTGAGATCGATGACGCGCGTACGGGCATCGACCATGGCGAGCGCCGCTGCATTGCGGCCGACATAAACGATGCGGTTACCCGTGATGGCCACCGCCTCGGCGATGGAAAACCGCGCGTCCACGGTGATGATCTTGCCGCCGTGAAGCACGACGTCGGCTGCGCGAATCAGTGGTTCCTCCGCCAAAACCGCCTCCCTTGTTCCGCCCGCCCGCCTCAACCGCGACCGCGCAGCTAGTCGAGCATCTGCAGGCGTCCTTCGCGCAGGAGTTTTTTCCAGCGTTCGCCATCAGCGCGGATGTACGCGACAAACTGCTGCTGCGTCATCGGCGCCGCCACAATCGCCTGCGCCGCCAGTCGGGTCTTCACAGCCGGCGTCTCGAGCGCCTTAACGAGGCTCGCGTGGAGCTTGTCGATCACCGGCTGCGGCACGCCAGCGGGCGCGATGATGCCGCACCACGTGCCGGATTCGAAGCCCTTGACGCCGGCTTCTGCCACCGTGGGCACGTCCGGCAGTCCTTCGAAACGCTTCGCGGACGTGATCGCCAGCGCCCTCAGCTTGCCGGCCTGGATCTGAGGCTGCGAGGTATTCAGGAAATCGAACATGAACTGGATGCGGCCGGCCAGCAGATCGAGAATCGCCTGCGACGTTCCCTTATACGGGATGTGCGTCATCTGCGTATTGGTCTCGGCCTTGAACAGTTCAACCGACAGATGACTGCCGCCGCCGGGCCCCGATGATCCGAATGTCAGCTCGTTCGGCCGTTGCTTGGCAAGCGCGATGAACTCCTTGAGCGTTTTAACC
>JANNPG010000144.1:0-9017 GCA_031399805.1 Betaproteobacteria bacterium
CTCACCACGAAGAGTGGCGTTTTCATGCGGCGCAGCGCGCTGGCTAGCTCGAATATCGTCTTGCGCTTCAACTGCACGCCGCGCTGCGTGTTGGCGAGTCCGAGCGCCGAATGTTCCATCTGCCAGCGCCGGAATTCGGCGAAACCGCGCGGGTCTTTGTTCAATTGCGGTATGCGTCCGGCAGCGGGGCCCGCGGCGCGCAGCGTCGCCGGCACGCCGTCCGCGAGAAAGCGCCGCGCGTTCGCTTCCGTATTGCGCAGGAACGCGGCGCGCGTCGCGGGGTTCGATCCCGCGCCGGCGCCGACCGTCGTCACCGACAGCGCGCGCGCCGCGTGGGTAATGCCGAAGCCGAGTGCGGTGCGCGCGCCCATCGAGCAGCCGACGATGTGCGCCTTGCGCAATTTGAGATGGCGCATGACGGCCGCGATGTCGTCGATCACGATGGCCTGCGAGTATTTGGAGCGCGCTTTGGGCACGTCCGACGGCGGATAACCGCGCGCATTGAACGCGATGCAGCGGTAGCGGCGGCCGAAGTGGCGCATCTGCATCTCCCAGCTGCGGTGGTCGCCCGAAAACTCGTGCACGAACACGATCGGCGTTCCGCGGCCGGTTTCCTCGTAATAGAGATTGGTTCCGTCGCGCGCGGTGGCGTAAGGCATGAGGGACTCCTTCCTGGTCAGTTTTTTGGTGTGGCCGCGAAGCGTAAGTCGCCGGGTCGACGCAGGTCAAGCGGGATACGCGCACCGCGCGGTCCGCTTTCGACTGGACGAAACCCGCGCAATAGCGGTATGTTCTCTTTCTGACCGCGCACGCTTCATGGAGGACGCTCTTTCCGACCACGTGTTTCACGGAGGGTGCTCTTCCGTATCGTGCCACTCACAGGGGAAAACCCATGTCGCACATTCTTTATAGAGACAACGTTGGCCACGCGCTGCCGGTCGCCTGCGCGGGCGACGGCCCTTACCTGATCGATGCGTCGGGCAAGCGCTATATTGACGCGTCCTCCGGCGCTGCGGTTTCGTGCCTCGGTCACAGCAACGAAGCGGTGCGCAAGGCGGTCCGCGACCAGGTCGACCAGCTCGCGTTCGCACACACGCGCTTCTTCACGACCGAGCCCGCGGAACGGCTGGCCGACGATCTGGTGAGCGGCGCGCCCGCGCATCTCACCAAGGTGTGGCTCACGTGCGGCGGCTCCGAAGCGGTCGAGGCCGCGCTGAAGCTCACGCGCCAGTATTTTGTCGAGACCGGGCAGCCGCAAAAGAAATTCATCATCGCGCGGCGCCAGGGTTACCACGGCAACACTTTCGGCGCGCTGTCCGCGAGCGGCAATATCTGGCGCCGGCGCCCGTTCGAACCGATGCTCATTGGCTCCATGCAGCATATAGCGCCGTGCTTCGCCTATCGTTACCAGGGCGCGGACGAAAGCGCGGAAGCCTACGGGCTGCGAATGGCGAACGAGCTCGAGGCGAAAATCATCGAACTCGGGCGCGGGAAGGTCGCGGCGTTCATCGCCGAAACGGTCGTCGGCGCCACGCTTGGCGCGGTGACCGCGACGCCGGGTTACTTCAGGCGCATCCGCGAGATCTGCGATAAGTACGGCGTGCTGCTGATACTCGACGAAATCATGTGCGGCATGGGACGCACCGGCACGCGTTACGCATGCGAACAGGAGGGTGTCGCGCCCGACATGATCACGGTCGCCAAGGGATTGGGCGCGGGCTATTTGCCGATTGGCGCGCTGCTCATCGCCGAAAAAATCCACCGCGCGATCGAGCGCGGCAGCAACATCGTGATGCACGGCCACACCTTTACCGGGCATCCCGTGGCATGCGCCGCGGCGCTCGCGACGCAAAATGAAATCCGCGAACACGATCTTCTCGCCAACGTCAGGCGCCAGGGCGCGGCGTTGAACGCGGCGCTCGTCGAGCGCTTCGGCAATCACCCCAACGTCGGCGACATCCGCGGCCGCGGGCTATTCATGGCGCTCGAATTCGTCGCCGACCGCCGCACTAAACAGCCGTTCGATCCCGCGCTCAAAATCAACGCGAAGATCAAGGACTACGGCATGGAAAACGGCCTGATCTGCTACCCGGCGGGCGGCATCGTCGACGGCAAGAGTGGCGACCACGTGATGCTGGCACCGCCGTACATAGTCAACGCGTCGCACATCGCGGAGATCGTCGACAAGCTGGGGCGCACGGTTGATGCGGTATTGCGCGAAGTGACGGCGAAGGCGGCTTAGCGCACGCTAACGCGCGCATCCCGCCGCCAATTGCGCCGTGCTCATTAAAGTGGCAGGAACACCGCCGTCGCGATGGTCTGAATCACCTTGACGATGGTGCGGTTCTCTTTGTCGGCGATGATTTTCGACAGGATGTCGAGGCTACCGATGATCTTGCCGAACTCGCGCTCGAAGGAGAGGTTGCGCACCGGCCCCGCGCCCTCGTTGGACAAGAGGTAGAGTTCGCCCTGCGCGGTGTGCGCGTTCGAGAGTTTCCATACCGCGATTTCCACGTTGCGCGCGGCGTTATACAGCCGCTGCGGATTCAGATCGTCAATCACGAAGAACTCGGTCTTGTCGTTAAACGCGATCTGCATCATGCTGCCGAGCCCGGCGATGAGTGCTAACACGCGGTCGCCCGCATAGTCGTCGCGAAACGCGAGATGGATCGCGTCGGTGCCGCGCTTGCCCTGCAGTTCCGGAAACCGCCACGCGTGCCGCCCCTCGAACAGGCGCGCGACGCCCGCTTCGACGTTCGGCTGGCCGCTTTTCTTCAGTTCGCGCGGATTGCGGCGGTAGAGTTTTTCGGTGAGGATCCTGAGATCGGCGAAGATTTCGCGCTGGTGCGCTTCGGCGACGCGGTCGATGTCCGATTTCGCGAGTTGCGACAGCTGGAAGCCGCCGCCGGATCTTGGCGGTGTTGTGCCTTGCTGCGCGCATGCTGCGAGCAGGATCATGCACGGCAGGACTGTGAGTCGATTGAACATGATGAGACAGGCTCTTATCATAACGCGAAGCGCGCGGCTCTCGCACGGACAACGTCAGCGCGGCTGCGGGATTCCGTCATCCGACCCGACCAGAAAAATCTTGCGCTGCTTGAGCACCGCGATTACCACGCGATTGCCGCCCGCCAGCTTGTGGCCCCATTCGGCCGCGCTGTAAACGCTCGGGTTGATCGTGCGGCCGATGTATTTGGCGGCTGCGATGAAGTGCGGAATCACGTCGGCGTAGGTAATCCCGCTGCCGATGATAATCACGTCGATAGGGTCGTGTCCCGTCGTCGCGCCCGCGGCCATCGGTCCATAGATGAAAGCGGCGTCGATATGCGCTGCGAACGGTGCGAGCGCCGCGCGCAGCACCTCGGTCACCGACGGCCGGGCATCGCCGCCGGCATCGTTTGCGGCGTTATCGATCGGCGGTCCGTGCAGCATGGTTTTTATTGTGTTTCACGCGTCGCCGCGATCAGCAGCGCGAAGCGGAAGCATGCGGGTCGACATTTCAGGCATGGCGGAAGTTTATCTCACCCGGGCCCTGAATCGACAGGTGCTGCGCAATTGCGAATATTTTTGATCTGACACATACTCGCTTTGATGAACAAAACCCGGTTAATTGGCTGCGCAGCGACGACGGCGCTATCGATGGCGCTGACGTGCGCGCAGGCGCACGCGCAATCCTATCCACAGCGGCCCGTGCGCATTGTCGTGAACGTGACCGCGGGCGGCGGGGTGGATGCGCTGGCGCGCATCGCCGCGCAGCACTACAGCCGCGTGTGGGGCCAGTCGTTCGTCGTCGACAACCGCACCGGCGCCGGCGGCAGCATCGGCGTCGAGATCGTGGTGAAAGCCGCACCCGACGGACACACGCTCCTGGTGAGCAGCAGCAGCGTCATCACGGGTGCCGCGATTCGCCCGCAGGGCTACGACCCGGTGCGCGATCTCACGGCCGTCACGCGGCTCACGTCCAATCCATACATCCTGGTCGTCACGCCCGCGCTGCCGGTGACGAATGTGAAGGAGCTCATCGCGCTCGCCAAAAGCAAACCCGGCGGCGTGAGTTATGCGTCGGCGGGCACCGGCAGCATCGTGCACATGGGCGCCGAGTTGTTAAGCGTGATGGCGGGCGTGCCGATGGTGCACGTGCCGTATAAAGGTGTTGCCGATGCGTACCCTGCGGTGACCGCCGCGCAGGCCGACTGGATGGTGGGCAGCCCGATTTCCGTGTTGCCGTTCATCAAGGGCGGGCGTTTGCGCGGCATCGCCGTCACGAGTGCCGTGCGCAGCAAGGCGCTGCCCGATCTGCCGACGGTCGCCGAGAGCGGCGTGGCGGGTTACGACGTGGTGGCGTGGTTCGGCATGTTCGCGCCGGCGCAGGTGCCGCCGGACATCGTCGGCAAACTCAACGTCGAAGCGAAACGCGCGCTGCAATTGCCTGAAGTCGCGCGCCGCATGGAAATCGAAGGCACCGACGTCGTCGGCAATTCGCCGCGGGAATTCGCGGCCGAAGTGAAAGCCGAATTTGAGAAGTGGCGCGAGCTCGTCAAAAAAACCGGCATGAAGTACTAGAAGCAGCCTCAAAAATCCGTTCGCCCTGATGTATAGAAGGGCGAAACGGTTTCCGGCTCGGATTCACGTCGGCCATTCATGCTTCGATACCTCAGCACGAACGGCCTCAACGTATTTTTGAGACCGCTTCTAGCGACTCAGCTGCGGGCGGGCGCCGCGGATCCGTTTCGGCTCCTGCGCGCGTTTGGCCTTGATCGCGGCGAGCACTTTCTCGGGTGTGGCCGGCAGTGAATACACGCGCGCGCCGACGGCGTTGTAGATCGCATTCATGATCGCCGCAGCGGTCGGCACCGCGGTCGGTTCGCCGACACCCTTGGCACCAAACGGTCCGGTCGGGTCAAAGCTCTTGACGATATCGACTTCGATCTCCGGCATGTCGAGGCTGGTCGGCATGATGTAGTTGGTGAGGTTCGGATTGAGTTGGCGGCCGGCTTTGTCGAACAGGATTTCTTCTTGCAGCGCGAACCCGACTCCCATCGAGATGCCGCCCTCGATCTGGCCTTCGACCAGCATCGGGTTGATCGCGGTGCCGCAATCGTGCGCGGCAACAATGCGCAGCACTTCGATCTCGCCGGTTTCGTCATCGACATCGACGTCGGCGATCTGTGTGGCGTAGACGTAGGTCGCGAACGGCTTGCCCTGGCCCGTTGCCGGATCGAGCGCGACGGTCGGCGGGTTAAACGAAGCACTACCTAGAGCAGGCTGGCCCAGTACGAATTGCGCGTGATTGGCCACTTCGCCGATGCCGACATTGCGCTGCGGAAAATTCTTGACCTGGATCTTGCGGTCGCGCGCTTCGAGCTGTTCCGGTTTGACGCCGAGCATGGGGGCGGCCACCTGGAACAGGATTTCCTTGGCTTTTTCGGCGGCGAGCCGCACCGCGTTGCCTGTGACGTAGGTCGTGCGGCTGGCGATCGCGCCGGTGTCCATCGGCGTCGTGTCCGTGTCGGCCGAGACGACATGCACGTCGTCGGTGGCGATGCCGAGTTCCTCGGCGGCGATTTGCCCCAATATCGTGAGCGAGCCCTGGCCGGTTTCCACCGTGCCGGTGAGCACGGTTGCCGTGCCGTCTTCATTCACCTTGACCACCGCCGCGCTCGGGTTGGCCGCGACCGTGAAGCCGATCGGGTACCACATGCAGGCGATGCCGCGTCCGCGCTTTTTCATTAGCGTGCCTCCTTCCAGCCGTAACGTTCCGCCGCCTGCATCAGCGACTCCCGCACCACTACGCTGTGCAATACCTGCCCCGTGGGGCTCATTGATCCTTCATTGAACGCATTGCGCAGCCTGATTTCGAGCGGATCGATGTTGAGCGCCTCGGCGATCTCGTCCATTTGCGATTCGTAGGCAAAGCACACCTGCGGCGCGCCGAAGCCGCGCATGGCACCCGTCATCGTCTTGTTGGTATAAACGACGTAGGCCTCGGCAAGCACGTTTTCGATATTGTACGGTCCCGGCGACAGAATGCAGGCCTTGCCGAGCGTGGTTTCGCTCCACGAGCAGTAGGCGCCGCCGTCGAGCACGAGGCGCACCTTGCGCGCGAGGATCTTGCCTTCCTTCGACACGCCGGTCTTGTAATGCATGATGATCGGGTGGCGCGTCGTCGTCGCGATGAATTCCTCGGTGCGCGTGAAGGTGCCCTTGACCGGGCGGCCGGTTTTTTTCGACAGCACGGCGAGCGCGGGTTCTTGCGTGATTTCGTTCTTGCCGCCGAAATTCCCGCCGACGATGGTGGCGACCATGCGAACGCGGCTCAACGGCAGTTGCAGCGTGCGCGCCATGTCGGTGCGGCCGAGCGTGATGCGGCCGAGCGTCGAGTGTATGGTCAGGCGGCCGTTGGCGTCCCACGCCGCGATCGAGCAGTGCGGCTCGAGCGGCACGTGCTCGACCATCTGCGTGCTGTAGGTTTGTTCGAATATGCGATACGAATCGCGGAAGCCTTTTTCGACATCGCCTTTCTTGATGGTTTTGGTCGCGTAGATATTGCTCGCCGGCGGATGCACTTTCGGCGCGCTGTCTTTCATCGCCTCGACCGGATCGAAAATCGGCGTCAACGCTTCGTATTCGACCTTGATCTTGTCGAGCGCTTCGAGCGCGATCTGCTCGGTGACGGCGGCAACCGCGGCAACCCCGTCGCCGGCGTGAAACACGCGCTCGTAGGCGAGCACCGGCTGGTCCTTGATCGAGGGGCCGAACGAATTGACCGGGATGTCCTTGCCGGTGATGACGGCCATCACGCCGGGCATCGCCTCGGCTTCGCGCGTGTCGACCTTCCTGATCAGCGCGGAGGCGATGCCGGCGCGCTTGATTTTGCAATAGAGCATGCCGGGAAACGACAGGTCGTCGATGTACTTGGTCTGGCCGAGGCCGTGCAGGCGGCCGTCGGGGCGCGTGGCGCGCTGGCCGACCGCCGGCGTTTGCTGGCGCACTTTTGGCGCCAGCGGTTCGATCGGATACGCCACCTGCTGGGTGACGGCCGGCAGGCGCAGTGTTTCAACTGCTTCGATTGGGCGGCCGACCACAGCCGGCTTGCGGGTACGGACGGGCTTGGCTTTTTTGGTCATGGCAGTGTCCTTGTTTGTTGATGGACGCTTGCTGGATTTTTGCGTCATGGCTGCCTCAACTGTTGGTCTTGGCAAGTCGGCGCGTCGGGGTGCTGCGCATCGCCTTCGACGCTTCCTGCACCGCCTCGATCATCTTGGTGTAACCGGTGCAGCGGCACAGGTTGCCGGCGAGCGCGTCGCGGATTTCCGCCACGCTCGGCTTCGGGTTCTCATCGAGCAGCACCTTCGCCGACAGGATGACGCCGGGGCCGCAGAAGCCGCATTGCAGCGCGGCGTAATCTTCGAAGCTTTTCTGGATCGGATGTAGATGATCGGGTGTGGCGAGGCCTTCGATCGTCAACACATCGCGACCGTCGACCTGGCCGGCGAGCATCAGACAGGCGTTCACCGATTTGCCGTCGACGATCACCGTGCAGGCGCCGCAGTCGCCGACGTCGCAACCGAGCTTGGCGCCGGTCAAGTTGAAATTCTCGCGCAGCATTTTCAGGAGCGTGGTTTCCGGCGGCACCGACGCGCTGCGCGTCTCGCCGTTGATGGTCAGGGTTACGTCGGTCATTTGCGTGCTCCTTTAGCTGCTTTCGCCGCCTTGGCCTGCGCGCAGGCGGCTTCCAGCGCGCGCCTGGTCAATACAGCGACGAGGTCCGTGCGATATTCCGCGGAAGCGCGCATATCGCTGATCGGCCGCGCGTCTTCAACGGCGAGGCGGCCGGCTTCTGCGAAGTTATCCGGCGTTGCGGCGCGACCTTCGAGAAATGTTTCCGCCTTGGTTGCGCGAACCACCGTCGGCGCCACTGCGCCGAGGGCGATGCGCACCGCGATGCAGGTGCTTTTCTTCGGATCGATCCACAGGCTGGCGGCGGCGTTGACGAGTGCCAGCGCCTGGCCCTTGCGCAGCCCCATTTTAAGAAAATGCGCCGGCTTGTTGAGATTCTCTTTGGGAATGACGATTTCAACCAGCAGTTCGTCGGGCTTCAGTGCGGTTTTGCGCGGCCCCGTAAAGAATTCCGCCAGCGGCATCGAGCGGTTCCGCGCGGGACCGGCGATCGTCACCAGCGCATCGAGCGCGACCAGCGCGGGGCCGCTGTCGACCGAGGGCACCGCGGTGACGAGATTGCCGCCAAGCGTGCCGAGGTTGCGCGTCTGCACCGCACCGATGGTGTGCGCGGCGTCGACCAGCGCGGGAAACATATCGCGAATGACGCTTGATGCCATGATTTCGCTGTGCGTCACGAGCGCGCCGATGCACAGGCCGCGTTCGTTCACTTCAATCTTGCGCATGTCGGATGCGCGCGAAATGTCGACCACGGCTTTCGGAACAAAGGAGGACGCCTTCAAGTCGGCCAACAGGTCGGTGCCGCCCGCCAGCACGCGCGCCGGCGCATGTTCGGCCAGCAGCGCCACCGCGTGGCGCGAATCGGTCGCGGTGAAATATTCGAATGCTCTCATCTGCCCCCTCGCAAGACCGGTGCGACGCAACACGCCGGGCGGCCCAAATTATACCTGATGCCTCTTAACCATAGAGCTATGCGCGGTCGCTGCCGGTTGCGCATCTGCTAACATTGCTCCCCTGCTGCTTTGCGGGACACAACGAGGGTGGCCATGCTGACGAAATGTTTCCGTTTCAAACCTTTGCTGCTCGGCGCGCTCGCATGCGCGGGCAGCGCGGCGCAAGCCGTGCTCGCGCAGGCGGATTATCCCTCGCGGCCGATCCGCTTTCTGGTCGGCGTCGTGCCGGGTGGCGCGGCGGATACGCTGGCGCGCGCCGTCGGCCAGCGCTACGCGAGCGCGTTTCACCAGCAGGTCATCGTCGATAACCGTGCCGGCGCCAACCAGACGATCGCCGCCGACCTCACGGCCAAGGCCGCGCCCGACGGCCACACCATCGTGATC
>JANNPG010000185.1:0-16939 GCA_031399805.1 Betaproteobacteria bacterium
GTCGACAGTGGTCTTATGGCTTGGCCGTTACGCATGGCGTTAGCAGGCACGCTTCGTTCGGTGATTTTCCGCGCGGTTCGGTGCGAAAGTATATTTCTGCACGATGCTGACCGCGTCACCCCTGCTAAGTCAAGGCATAAATTCTTCAATTGCATTCACGAATACATCGGGCTTTTCGAGCTGCGGGCAATGTCCGCACTCGGGAATCTCCAGGAAGCCGGCGCCGGGGATTCCCTTTGCAAGTTCGCGCGCCAGCGGCGCGGGCGTTGCACCGTCGAGCGCGCCGACCATCACGAATGCCGGATTGCGGATGCCGGCGAGCAGCGGTGTCAAGTCGACTTGAGATAACGCCAGGCACGCGCGGCTGAAGCAGGCGGGATCGGCTTTCGCGAGCACCGCTTTGCGCTCGGCGACGAGTTCGGCGTTGGCCGCGACGAACGCCGGCGGGAACATGCGGTTGATCGCGGCGTCAAGCACCGCGCTCATGCCTTGTTCCATTACGCGCGCCGCCATCAGGCGCAATGGTTCCTTGCCCGCGGGCGGAAACGTCGCGAGCGAATCGGCGATGATCAGCCGGTCGAACGACGCTCCGTACCGGCAGGCGAGCGCGACCGCGATGAATCCGCCGAGGCCGTTGCCGAGCACATCGGTTCCACGCGGGAGTTCCAGCGCGCGCAGCAGTCCGGCAACGTGATCGGCATAATCCTCGACGCTTGCGCCGTGCGCGGCTGATGCCCCATACCCCGGCAGGTTGACCAGCGTCACGCGGTGTTTTTTCGCAAGCGCCGGCACCACGCGATCGAAAGCGCTGCGGTCGGCGAGCAATGAGTGCAAGAGCACAAGGTCGCGCCCCGCGCCGGTTTGCGTGACGTCGACCGCGACGCCGTTTACATTGATTATCGACATTGAAGAGTGAGCGTGTGATTCAGCGATTGGGTGATTAGGGAAGCTCTGATTAATTCCGTTCGTGCTGATGTATAGAAGCACGGAGGAAATGCTTGCCGAGAGACTGCGTTCACCCTTCGATACCTTGGGCGAACGGTCGAGGACTTAAGCAGAATTGCCCCAGCGAGTGGCATCATAACATCCGGACGTTCGGGTGCAAGAGCCCCTATTGACAGCGCGCACGGAATAGACGAAGTTATGCGCTTTTTTACGGGTGATGCGCGCAGGGTGATGGCAGTCGCGCGGCGCATCCAACTACCTGCAGGAGACCGTCATGCCGCTCAGTAAAATCGCCCACTATTCGATCCGCACCCTCGACCTCGAAGCGACGCGCAAGTTCTATACCGAAGTCATGGGCCTCACCACCGGGCCGCGCCCGCCGTTCAAATTTCCGGGGCTATGGATGTATAACGGCAGTCATGATTCGTACGACAACGCCGTCGTGCACATCATCGGCATCGACCCGAACGATCCGCAGGGGCTCAAGGATTATCTCGGCGATCGCGATCTCGACAGCCTGAAAAGCGGCACCGGGACGTTCGACCATATTGCGTTCGCGGCGACGGATGTCGCGGGAATGCTGTCGCATCTGAAGAAAAAAGCCGTGCCGTTCCGCGAGCGCAGCGTGCCCGACCTCAACCTGCACCAGGTGTTCCTCGACGATCCGAGCGGTGTCGTGATCGAACTCAATTACCCGGCCAACGAAATAGTCGCGGCCTGACGTTCGCGTTGCCATGGACGCACGGCGCAGGGCGCTGGTCATCGGCGGCTCGTTCGGCGGGCTGTTCGCCGCCAATCTGCTTGCGCGCGCCGGTTGGGAGGTCGAAGTCTTCGAGCGCGCTGGCGCAGCACTCGCCGACCGCGGCGCCGGCATCGTCACCCACGACGAACTGTTCGACGCAATCCGCCGCGCGGGCGCGGTCGTCGACGCGAGCATCGGTTGCGAAACGCATGCACGCGTGACGCTGGACCGCGCAGGCAAAGTGGTTGCCGATATGCCGCTCGACCAGATACTGACCGCCTGGGGCCGCCTCTACCGCCTGTTAAAGGACGTGTTTCCGGCGCAGAACTACCACTACAACCGCTCGTTCGAGCGCGTCGAGCAGGACGCAAAGGGCGTAACTGCGTACTTCGCGGACGGCTCGCAGGCGCGCGGCGACCTGTTGATCGGCGCCGACGGCATCCGCTCGACGGTGCGCGCGCAGATCGCGCCGCAGACCCGGCCGGCGTACGCGGGTTACCTCGCATGGCGCGGCCTCGTCGACGAATGCGCGCTCAGCGCGCAAACGCAGCGCGTGCTGGCCAATCGCATGACGTTCGGTCTGCCACCGGGCGAGATGATGCTGACCTATCTGGTGGCGGGGCGCGATTACACTACCGAGCCCGGACAGCGCCGCTACAACTTCGTGTGGTACCGTCCGGCCGACGAAAGTAGCGTGCTGCGGGACCTGTTCACCGATGCCCAGGGCCGGCGTTACGAGCACAATATTCCGCCCGACCGCATCCGGCCGGAAGTGATTGCCGAAATGCATGCGACCGCCGAGCGGCTGCTCGCGCCGCCGTTCGTCGAAGTTGTGCGCGAGACCGGCGAGCCGCTGTTTCAGCCGATTTACGATCTGGAGTCTGCGCAACTCGTGTTTGGCCGCGTCGCGATCCTCGGCGACGCCGCATTCGTCGCGCGCCCGCATGTGGGGCTGGGAGTAACCAAGGCGGCAGGCGACGCGGTCGCGCTGGTCGATGCGCTGGCGGAACATGCGGACGATCTCGCCGCAGGGCTCGGGCTTTATGAGGCAAAGCGGCTCGAATTCGGCAAGGCCATCGTCGATCACGCCCGCATCCTCGGCCTGGGCATAGGCGCGCCGGCCATAACCGGCCCGCAGGCCGCGCTGGTGGCCTATTTAAGGCGGCCGGAGGTGGTCATGCGGGAGATCGCCGTGCCCGATTGGGCAGATCGTTCTTTTGCGCTGCGCCAGCTTCAAGTAACATAGGCGCTCTTAAGGCTCGTGCCACGCGCGCGGTTTCGCGTTTCATCCACATCACGGAGGAGCACCATGACTGACCGTACGCAGAAACCCGGCGCCGACAAAAAACGCCGCAAGCTCATACTCGGCGCGACCGGCGCCGCCACCACGGCTGCCACGTCGCCGTTCTGGATCAACATCGTCCACGCGCAGAACAAGGCGCCGATCAAGGTCGGATTCCCGACGCCGCTCACCGGTCCGTTCGGCACCGAGGCGCAGGACCAGGTGCGCTGCGCGGAAATCGCGATCAAGGAGTTCAATGAGTCCGGCGGCCTGAACGGTCGCATGGCGGAACTCCTGGTGCGCGACGACAAGTTGAATCCCGGCGAAGCGGCGACGCGCACGCTCGAGCTCATTGAAAAAGAGAAAGTCAGTTTCGTCGTCGGCGCGCTGTCGGCAGCGGTGCAGTTGTCGGTCAACAACGTGTGCAAGGAACGCGGCATCATCTACAACTCGATCAGCCAGTCGGACGCGATCAGCGAGATCAAGGACTTCAGCAAGTACACGTTCCACGAAGCGATGAACCCGCACATGACGTCCGGTGCGGTCGCGCGTTTCACGATTCCGAAATTCGGCAAGCGCGTCGTGTTCTTCACGCCGGATTACGCGTACGGCCACGAGATGCTGCGCGGCTTTCAGCGCGCGGGCAAGGAGTTCGGCATGGAAACGCTCGCCGATCTGCGCTTCCCGCTCGGCACCAGCGACTACACGTCGTTCTTCCCGCGCGTGCAATCGCTGAAACCCGACATCCTGTGCATGATCAATTTCGGCCGCGATCTCGTAAACGCGACCAAGCAGGCCTACGACTTCGGCATCACCAAGCAGGTCAAGATCATCACGCCCATCCTGCTCATCAGCGCGCGCATGGCCGCCGGTCCCGAGCCGTTCGAAGGCGTGATTGGCGCGACCTCCTACTACTGGAAAATCGAGGATTCCCTCGCCAGCGCGAAAGCGTTCAACGACCGCTACCGCAAGGCGCACCCGGGCACGGTGCCGACCGATTACGGCGCTCTCGGCTATTCGGGCGTGCGCTCGTTGCTCACCGCGGCGCGCAACGCGAAGAGCACGGAATCCGACAAGGTGATCACCGCGATGGAGCACCTCAAATACGATTTCTACAAGGGGCCGCAGTCCTATCGCAAGTGCGACCACCAGTCGGTGCAGTCGCTGATCATGCTGCAGTCGAAGGCCGCGGGCAACGTGCGCGACAAGAACGACGTGTTCGACATTATCGGCATCGACTCCGGCAGCGAGAAGATGCTGCGCACCTGCCAGGAGCTCGGACATAAAGCTTAAGAAAGCCTAAAGCCTGGCCACAGAGGGCACAGAGGAAAAACATTGAATCTGTGCAAGGTGCCCGGCGTGGCCGATCGCTGCCTGGTTAGTCACGGCCGGTAGTTGCAAAGGCCGACCTTGTTTCGATATTTTCTCTGTGTCCTCTGTATCCTCTGTGGCTAATTACTTATGAGTGGAATAACGCTCGATCTCCTGTTGCTGCAAATCGTCACCGGCATCGCGCTTGGCGCGGTGTACGTGCTGGTCGCGCTCGGGCTGTCGCTGATTTTCGGCATGCTCGCGGTCGTTAACTTTGCGCACGGCGCGTTCTTCATGGTCGGCGCTTACATGGGCGTGTGGCTCTTTGCGCAGACCGGCAACTTCTGGGTGTGCCTCGTGCTGGTGCCGCTCGGCGTGGGCGCCATCGGCCTTGTGACCGAACGCGTGCTGGTGCGCCCGCTCTACGGCCGCGGCATCGATTATCCGCTGCTGCTGACGTTCGGCCTGTCGTACATCTTCGTCGAAGTCGTGCGCATGACGTTCGGCCTCAACGGCATTCCATTTTCGACCCCGCAGGGGTTGACGGGCGCGGTCAACATCGGTATCGGCCACTTTCCGCTCTACCGTCTGTTTCTGATCGGCGCGACCGCGGTCATCGTGATCGCGCTGTATCTCTTCATCGAGAAAACCTCCTACGGGCTCATCATCCGCGCCGGCGCGCGCGACCCCGAGATCGTGCGCGTGCTCGGCATCGACATTTCGAAAATCTGGCTCGTCGTGTTCGGCATCGGCACCGGCATCGCCGGACTGTCGGGAATACTTTCGGCACCGCTGCAGTCGGTGACGCCCGAGATGGGCATCTCGCTGTTAGCCGATGCATTCGTCGTCACCGTGGTGGGCGGCATGGGCTCGCTCACCGGCGCAGTGGTCGCCGGCGTGATGGTCGGCGTGGTGGTGAGTCTGACTACGCTGGTCTCGCCGGAAGCGGGGCGCGTGTCGATTTTTGTCCTGATGGCCGTCGTGCTGCTGGTGCGGCCGCAGGGGCTCTTTGGCCGCACCGGCGCGCTGGGTTAGACATGAACGGGGCAAACACGCCGCAAGCGGCGAAGGCATCCGGCGGCGCCTGGCGCAGTGCGCTGGACGCCATTGTCCGCCACCGCGTCGCCGCGACCCTTGTCTTCCTGATGGTTTTCCCGTGGCTGATGCCGTATCACGCGCTGGCGATCAACATCCTGATCTGGGGCTTGTTTGCGCTTGGCTTCAATCTGCTTTATGGCTATGCGGGACTGCTCTCGTTCGGGCACGCGGCGCTGCTCGGCGTCGGCAGCTACGGCTGCGGCATCGCCGTCGTGCATCTGGGCTGGCCGTGGTACGTGGCCATTCTGTGCGGCATCGCTTTCGCATCCGCGGTGGCTTGCGTGATCGGCTTTCTCGCCATACGCACGCGCGGCATTTATTTCTCGATGGTGACGCTGGCGCTCGCGGAGTGCGTGTATTACATCTTCTACCAATGGGAAAGCGTGACCGGCGGAGAGAACGGGCTGCGCGGCATCAACGTCTCGACCATCAACCTGTTCGGCCTCGATGTCAACTTTCTGGATCCGGTCAACAAGTACTACGTCATGCTGGGCGTGGTGGCGATCGCGCTGTGGCTCTTTTCGCGCATACTCGCCTCCCCGTTCGGCGCGGTGCTCGAAACGATACGCGAGAATGACGCGCGCGCCGCCGCGTGCGGCTACAACGTGGCGAACACCAAACTTGTCGCATTCGTGCTGTCGGGCGCTTTCTGCGGCGTCGCGGGCGCATTGCGCGCGCTGCACCTGTCCACTGTGCCGGTCGAAGTGCTGCAGATTTCCACTTCAGGCGACGTAGTGATGATGGCGCTCCTGGGCGGCTTCGGCACCTTCTTCGGCCCGTTCATCGGCGCCGGCGTGTTCCAGTTGTTCGGCGACGCGCTCACACTGTGGACGACGCACTGGCAGTTGTACCTGGGCGCGACCTTCATCGTATTCGTGCTGTTTTTCCCGCGCGGCATCTGGGGTTCCATCCTGCATTGGCTGCGCGTAAAAGCATAAAGCCGCCGCCGATAAACGCCGATGAACGCCGATAATATTCAGAGCGCATTTCAAAATGAAGGTAGCGCAGGCGAACCCGCCTGCACCGGCAGCAATGCAGGCGAGTCGCCTGCGCCCCGCCCCGGAGGAAGTCCTCCTGGGGGACGATTGCATTGCCATGGCGATGACGTATTTCTCATTTTGAAACGCAGTCTAAGGAACAGAACACATCGAAGATTTGTATCGGCGTTCATCGGCGGCAAAATGGTTTAAGCATTAAATGAACCCTACCACCAACGACATCCTCGTCGCACAAGGCGTCGGCAAAAAGTTCGGCGGCTTCGTTGCATTGAAGGACGTGTCGGTCAGCTTCGCGAGGGACAAGCTCTCCGCGATCATTGGGCCTAACGGCGCGGGGAAAAGTACTTTCTTCAACGTCATCTCAGGCGCATTCCAGGCGACGAGCGGGCAAGTGAGCTTCGAGGGCCGCGATATCACCCGCCTGCCGCCGTACGAATACGCGCGGCGCGGTATCGCCAAGTCGTTCCAGATCACCAACGTGTTTCCGCACCTCTCCGCGCATGAAAACGTGCGCGTCGCCGCGCAAATGCAGAAAACGCGCTACAACCTGTGGACGCCGCGTGCGGGCATCCGCGAACTGATCAGTGAGGCCGACGCGCTGCTCGATCGCGTCGGCATCGCGGCCAGGCGCGGCGCGGTCGCACGCGACCTGGCGCACGGCGAGCAGCGCTGCCTCGAAATCGCGATGGCGCTCGCGTGCAAGCCGCGCCTCTTGCTGCTCGACGAGCCGACCGCCGGCATGTCGCCCGAGGAAACCGTCAAGATGATGGACTTGATCGTGCGCCTCGCGGCCGAGCGTACGGTGATACTGGTCGAGCACAAAATGAAGCTCGTAATGGGCATCTGCCAGCAACTGGTTGTGCTGCATCACGGTGAATTGCTGGCGCAGGGCACGCCCGACGACATCCGCGCCAACGACGAGGTCAAGCGCGTCTACCTCGGGCAGGGGAAGGCGTGATGGCGGCGATGCTTAAGCTCGACAATCTCAATGCGTGGTACGGGCACAGCCACGTGCTGCAGGGCGTGTCCCTCGAAGTCAATGCCGGCGAGATCGTCACGTTGATCGGCCGCAACGGCGCCGGCAAGACCACGACGCTGCGCACGGTAATGGGTTTGGTGGCGAAGAAGAGCGGCGGCGTCCTGTTCGACGGCGCGGACGTGGTGAATGAGCCCGCGTTCCGGCGCTATCATCGCGGGCTTGCCTACGTGCCCGAAGAGCGGCGCATCGTGCCCGGGCTGTCGGTGCTCGAAAACCTGCAACTCGGTTTAATCGCTTCGCCGCATCGCGCGCGCGAACGCGAAATTATCGAGCGCATCGCGGAGACTTTCCCGCGGCTGAAGCAGCGGCTCGACCAGCTCGGCGAAACGTTGTCCGGCGGCGAGCAGCAGATGCTCGCGATCGCGCGCGCGATGATGGCGGAGCCGAAAATGATCCTGCTCGACGAGCCGTCCGAAGGCATCATGCCGATACTGGTCGACGAGATGTTCAAACTGTTCGAGGACATGAAGCAAGCCGGCACCACCCTGTTGCTGGTCGAGCAGAACGTGGAGCGCGCACTGTCGATCTCCGACCGCGCCTACATCATGGACCAGGGCGTGATTGTGCACCACGATACGGCCGCCAACCTGCTCGCCGATAAAGCGATACAGGCGCGGTATTGCGCGGTGTAGCCGCGTTTGGGCTTATCTGCCCGTGTCGGTCGGTTGATTAAAGACCAATTCGTCCATTATCTCCCCGTCATTGCCAAGCGTGCACACCTTGCTCGGGGTGTTGCGCTGCGCCAGCGTGATCGCAAATCGCTCCGCTTCCGCCAGCGAATGGAAAGAGTATCCCGATGTGCCCTTGTTGCTGTCGACAAACCAGCGCTCGGATCCCAACGAGGCTATCGTGTAAGTGATGTATGGCTCGTCCGGGTTGACTTGTTTTTCATCCGCCATAGGTGCGAAGTTTACAACGTAATTCGGTTCAGGTTCTATAGCTCCGTTAGGCTGACCGGAATCCACAGCGCGCGGTAAGCACCCGGCAAGCTTCGCCGCAGTGCTAAGTCTTGTCGAGGAATTCCTGCACGATCCGGCACACCGCCTGCGGCGCTTCCTCCGGCACGAAGTGACCGCTGTTCGCGACGACTTCGCCGCGCAAATCGTGTGCGACCGGCGCCACCATTGCTTCCATCATGGGACCCATCCATTGTGCGCCGCCGACCGCCAGCACCGGCATCGAAAGTTTGTTTGCAGCCGTAATCCTGTTTTGCGCAATCGAATCGAAAATTGCGCGGTAGTACGCGAATCCCGACCGCATCGCGCCGGGGGCTGAATAGACGCGCGTGTATTCGGTAATCGCAACGTCGTCGATCGCCGTCTTGTTGGTGGAGCGGGAATCGAACAGCCACGACAAGTACAGGCGTTCGCGTCCGGCAACCAGCGCTTCCGGCAGTTCGGACAGCGCATTGAAGGAAAAATGCCAGGTTTTGTTGATGCGGTCGGGAGTCAGCGCGAAGGCGTCGGCCGGGGCGATGCCGGGGATGGCGGCGTCGATGAGCGCGAGCCGCCGTACCTTGTTGGGATAGCGTACGGCATACGCGTAGCCAATCCACGCGCCGATGTCGTGGCCGATGAAATCAACGCAGTTGATTTCAAGCGTTTCGAGCAGGGCATCGATGTAACCAGCGATGGTCGCGGTGTCGTAGGCATCGGGCCGGCCTGAGTCGCCGAGGCCCGGCGGATCGATGGCGATCACGCGATAGCGCTCGGCGAGGGCAGGCATGACGTGCCGCCACGCATACCACGATTGCGGCCAGCCGGGCACCAGCAGTACCGGGTCGCCGCTGCCGCCCTCGACAAAATGAATTTTGATGTTGCGCGCCGTCGCATGGTGATGCGTGAAGCGCGTGCCGAATGCGGCAGGATCGAAGCTGGACACGTTGCAATGGTTAGAGCAGTTCGCGATACTGTTCGATCGTGAGGCCTGCATCCCGGACAATGCCGCCCACGGTAAACGCATTGACCGGATTGTGGCGCGGAATGGTCGGGATACGCTGACCATTGCTCATGACGACATGTTTTCCCTGTCGCACGATCCGAAAGCCGGCTTTTTCAAGCGCGCGTATCGCGTCAAGGTGATTGACGCCTGGAATTTTTGGCAAAGCTAGTGCGTGACTTCGATTTCGCGGATGTCTTCGCCGTTCAATTGTTCTTCGACGACCGAAAGATACTCGCGAATGGCGTCACGTATATTTTCCAGCGCTTCCTGTTCCGTGTCGCCTTGCGACCAGCACCCGGGCAGCCCCGGCACGGATACGCTATAACCCTCTTCCGATTTATGTAGTGCGATCCGATACTTCATTGGTACCCCCGGGACAAATTATAAACCTCCCCGGAATTTCGCGTCTAATGAAATCGAGTCGAGTTCGGAACGCATTGCGGCAAGCGTTTTGCGTTTTGAATCGCTCTGGACCTGTCTTTTGCGGCTAAACGCTTTAAACCTTCCCCAGCGCTTTAAGGATGCGCTCCGGTGTGACGGGCTGGGCGGTGACGCGCGCCTTGAACGGGCGCAATGCATCGTTGATGGCGTTCATCACCGCGCCCGGCGCGCCCGCGGTACCGGCCTCGCCGGCGCCTTTCGCGCCGAGTTCGGATGTTTTGGTCGGCGTGACAACGTGGGCGATCGCTATGTCCGGCATTTCGCCCGCCATCGGCACCAGGTACTCGGCCATGTTGCCGTTCACCAACTGGCCTTCGGGGCTGTAGATGCAGTGCTCAAAGAGGGCGCCGCCGATGCCCTGCACGATGCCGCCGCGGATCTGCTCGTCCACCAGTTGCGGATTGATGATGGTACCGCAGTCTTCGACGCACCAGTGCTTGAGCAGCTTGACGAAGCCGGTCTCCGTGTCCACTTCCACGAGTGACGCCTGCATGCCGTTGGTGAAAGCAAAGCCGTAGCCGCGCGGCGTGTAGTGGCGCGTCACCACCAGCTCGGACTGGAAATCCATCGGCAGCGTGTCAGGGCGGAAGTACGCGATGCGGCCGACCTCGGCGAGCGCGAGCTTCGCCTCGCCGGTGCGCACATCGACCACGCTGTCGTTGCGCACGTCGAGCATCTCGCCGCCGGTCTGCAAAATTGCGGCAGCCACTTCGAGTATATGCGCGCGCAGGGCCTTGCCCGATTGCAGCACGGCTTCGCCGCCGATGCCCGCACCGCGCGACGCCCAGGTACCGCCGCCGTACGGCGTGGTGCCGGTGTCGCCGGTGATGACGCGCACCTTGTCGATGCTGACGCCGACGGCGTCGGCGGCGATCTGCGCGAAGATGCCCTCGGTGCCCTGGCCCTGTTCGGTGACGCTGACCATGCATGTCACCATGCCGGTCGGCTCGAAGCGCAGCGTGGCGCCATCCTGCGCCGAAATGCGCGCGCCGCCCACGCCGTAGAACGCGGGCGAGGGATTGGTCACTTCTATCATCGCGGCGAGCCCGATGCCGCGGTAAATTCCCTTCTTGCGCAGGGCTTCCTGCTCGCTGCGCAGTTTTTTGTAATCCATCAGCGCAAGCAGTTTGTCGAGCGTCTGGTGGTGCGAAAGTTTTTCGAACTTCATGCCCGCCGCCGATGTGTACGGATACGCGTCGTCGGGAATCAGGTTGCGGCGGCGGAATTCGGCGGGGTCCATGCCAAGCTTTTCGGCGGCGAGATCGACGATACATTCGGTGATCGACACCGCGATCGGATGGCCGACCGCGCGGTACTGGCACGTCACGTTCTTGTTGGTGAATACGACATTGAGCTTCGCGCGGTATTGCTTGTGCTTATACGGGCCGCCGGTGAGATTGACGACCTGGTTGCCCTCGATCCCGCTCGTCCTTGGATAAACCGAGTAGGGGCCGATGCCCGTCAAGTCGTCGAGGTCGAACGCGAGGATGTCGCCCGCCCGAGTGCACGCCAGCCGCAGCTTCGCCTTGTGCTCCCGCGCGTGGATGTCGGTGAGGAAAGACTCCAGCCGGTCGGCGATGAATTTCACCGGGCGTTTGAGCATCACCGCCAGCGCCGCGGTCGCCATCTCGTCGGGGTAGACGTGCACCTTGATGCCGTAGGAGCCGCCGACGTCTTTCGCGATCACCCGCACATTGCCTTCCGGGATGTCGAGATGCCGCGAAATGATGTCCTGCATCATGTGCGGCGCCTGCGTCGAGTGATACACGGTGAGCGAATTCTCGGCGGCGTTGTAGTCGGCGAGCAGCGCGCGGCCTTCCAGCGTCACGCCGGTGTGGCGACCGAACTCGTAGGTTTCCTCCACCACGACGTCGGCTGCGGCGAACGCAGCGTCGACTTCGCCGGTGTCGAGTTCGCGCGTGAAGCAGATGTTATCGCCGAGATCGGAATGGATCACGTATTTGCCGGCGAGCGCGTCCGCCATGTCGACGACGACCGGCAGCTCTTCCCATTGCGCTTCAATCAGGTCGGCGGCGTCTTCGGCCTGCGCGCGCGACTCCGCAACCACCGCAGCCACCGCCTCGCCCTGCCAGCACGCGCGGTCGATGGCGATCGCGTGCTGGGGTGCTGATTTGATGCCTTTCAAATGCGCGAGCACCGCGACCCATGGTTTGCAATATTCGGCGACCGCTTTGCCGTCGACGACGGCAATCACGCCGGGCATGCCGCGCGCCCGCGCAAAGTCCAGCTTCGTGATGCGCGCATGCGCGTGCGGGCTGCGGAAGAACGCCACATGCGCAATTCGCGGCAGGCGCAGGTCGTCGGTGTAAATGCCGCGCCCCTGCAGCAGACGCTTGGCGTTCGCGCGTGGCACGCTCTGGCCGATGTAGCCGGTGCCAGGCGTGCCGTCGCTTTTGATCTTATCGGCGTTCATCTGCGTTCATCGGCGGCAAGTTGTTTTGCCTTTAGTACGGTTTCTATCGCATCGACAATGGCCTGATAGCCGGTGCAGCGGCAGTAATTGCCCGAGAGGTGGTCGCGGATTTCGTCGCGCGTCGCGTGCGGTTTTTTCACGATAAGGTCCTGCGCCGCCATCAGCATGCCCGGCGTGCAGAAGCCGCATTGCAGCGCGTTGCGCTCGTGAAATGCGCGTTGCAGCTCGGCGATTTCGCCGGAGTCGGACAAGCCCTCGATGGTGTCGACGCATTTGCCGGCGGCTTGCACGGCGAGCATCAGGCAACCGCGCACTATCCTGCCGTCCACGCGCACGGTGCACGCGCCGCACACGCCGTGCTCGCAGCCGGTGTGCGAGCCGGTGAGTCCCAGCTCCTCGCGCAGGAAATCGATGAGATGCTGCCGCGGCTGTATGCGCCGCGTCGTCGGCGTGCCGTTGACGATCAGCGTGGTTTCGACCGCATGATCCATCATGTTTGCGTTCACGCGTTCAGCGCGCTGAGCGCGCGGCCGGTGATGACGCGCGCGAGATGCAATTTCGTCGCGGGCGTCGAATAGGCATCGCCGCTCGGGTCGAGATCGGATGCCAGCGCTTGCGCGGCTGCCGCGATCACCGCGGGCGAAAGGCGTTTGCCGTCGACTTCAGCCATCGCCGCTTTCGCGAGCACCGGCGTCTGGTCGACGCCGAGGAAAGCGAGCTGCACGCCGGACAAGACGCCCTGCGTGTTGTTCGCCATCGCCGCCACGCCGACGATCGCGTAATCGCCGCGGCGGCGCGTGAGTTCGACGAAAGCGCTGCGCGAACCGCCGGTCGCAACCGGGATCTCGATCGCGGTCAGCACGTCGGCCGGTCCGATGGCAGTCGTATAGAGCGCCTGGAAGAATTCACGCGCCCTGACCTTGCGGCTGCCGTGCTTGTTCACGATGACGAAATCGGCGTCGAGCGCAAGACAGCACGCCGGCCATTCCGCCGCGGGATCTGCCAATGCGATGCTGCCGCCGAACGTGCCGACATTGCGGATCGCGACGTGCGCGATATGGGGTGCTGCCTGCGCGAGCAGCGGCAGGTTTTTGACAATTTCGTCGGAGCGCTCCACTTCCGCATGCGTGGTCAGCGCGCCGATAGTCACTTTGTCGTTGGCAACCGCGATGCCGGCGAGCCCGGGGATGCCGGTGATGTCGATTAAAATTTCCGGCGACGACAGCCGCAGATTAAGTGCCGCGAGCAGGCTTTGTCCGCCCGCCAGCAGGCGCGCGCCGTCGCCGTGCGTTTCGAGCAGTTGAAACACTTCGGCGAGGGTTCCGGCTTTGATATAGGCGAAGGGTGGTGCTTTCATGCGTGTTGTTGTCTGCGGTGCGCGTGTACACCGTGAGGTTGCATCGTGATGAGTCGGCGCGCGACTGTCAAGCCATTCTCAACGGCGCGGGGCGGATCAACCGCGCCGATTGCGAGCGCCATGACGGGCTGCTATATTCGCTCGCGCAGTCCAATCAATTATAACCAACGGAAAATTCCCAGTGAAATCACCCACCATACGCCAGCTCGCACAGACCGAGAAACCGCTGGTCCTGCCCGGCGCGCACGACGCGCTCTCGGCCCTGCTCATCAAGCAAGCCGGCTTCAAGGGTTTCTTCATCGGCGGCTTCCAGACCGCGGGCGCGCGCTACGGGCTGCCTGACATCGGCCTCTGCCAGCTCGGTGAATTTTCGGCGGCGTTCCGCGACATGATCAGCGCATGCGACCTGCCGGTGCTGGTCGACGCCGACAACGGCTACGGCGATGTGAAGAACGCGGTGCATCTCTTGCACACCTACGAGCGCATGGGCGTGCAGGCGATGTTCATCGAGGATCAGGTGTCGCCCAAGCGTTGCGGCCACATGGCGGGCAAGCAGGTCGTGCCGACCGAAGAGATGGAAGCGAAGCTGCGCGCGATGGCCGCCAACCGCATGAATCCGGACACTTTCATCGTCGCGCGCACCGATGCGCGCGCGCTATTCGGCATGGACGAGGCGCTGCGCCGCGCCGAGCGTTACGTGCGCGCGGGCGCGGATGGCGTTTTCATCGAGTCGATGCTGAACGAGGACGAAATCGCGCGCGCCGTGCGCGAAGTAGAGACCTGCCACGTCGCGAACATGCTGGAAGGCGGCATCACGCCCATCCTCAAACCGTCGGTGCTGGGCCAGATGGGTTACAAGATCGCGCTCTACCGCATCACGCTCTTGTTGCGCGTCACCCGAACCATGCAGCTCGCGCTGGCCGATCTCAAAAGCGACGAACTGAAACTGGTCGGCACCGGCACGCCGTTCGAGGAATACACGAAAATCGTCGGTGTCGAGAAGTGGCGGAAAATCGAACAGGAGTTCGGCGGAAAATAGTATTCAAGCAAACCAAATCGAGCCGCAGATAAAAGCAGATACACGCAGATAAGGCAAGAGCGCCACGGGAGTAAGGCCGCGGAGCAGTGCTAATTCATGATTGGTTTTTGACGTATCCGCGTTTATCTGCGTTTATCCGCGGCTGAAAGACAGAGGAGAGAAAATAAAATGCCCGCATACTGGCTCGCCCGCTGCCGGATCGACGATCCCGTCCAATACAAGAAATACACCGACCTCGTGCCGGGCATCATCGCCCGATTTGGCGGCAAGGTGCTCGCGCGCGGCGGGCGCTTCAAAATCGTCGAAGGCCCGGCGAATTTCCAGCGCTTCGTCGTCATCGAATTTCCGAATCTGGAGCAGGCGGCGGCGTGCCATGCTTCGCCCGAGTACCAGGCTGCCGCGGCGTTCAGGCGCGACGGCGGCGGAGCCGTTGAGCAGGTGATCGTCGAGAGCGGCGACGCCACGCGCTAGCAAAGGTGCGGGCGCAGGATGAATAGCCGCCAGCGGGGGCAATGCCCGCCACAGGCGGATGTCGCGGGATTTTTCTTCTGCCTCGTGCAACAGTCGAGACGCCGGAGTTTTCTGCTAGTATGACCGGCACCCGCTTCCGCACTTGAAATCCGCTTATGGATACGCCCCAAAGCACCACCGTCACGCAGGAGGAAATTCACGCCTGGCTGACGGAAATCCGCGACCTCAAGAACACGGTCGCCGCGCTGCGCGGCGCGCTCGAACAGGAAAAGATCCACAAGGAAAAATGCGTGCAGGAAGCGGTGGTGGCGAGCAGCGCCGAAATCGCGCAGTTGAAGGCTACCGCGGCGGCGCTGCGCGATGCGCTCGAGCAGGCGCTCATCGACCGCGAAAAAGCCGTGCAGAACGCAGTAGTGACGGCGAACCACGAGATCGTTCATCTGAGGTCCGCCGCGTCCGCGTTGCGCGATGCGCTGGAGCTGGAGCGCCAGGACAAGGATCGCAGCGTGCAGGCCGCGGTGCGCACTACGCATGACGAAATACAGCAATTAAAGGCGACGGTGTCCGCCTTGCGCGACACGCTGGAAGCGGCGCGCGCGAAGTCCTGACATGAGAAAGCCAGCGGCACGCAGGCGGCGGGGAAACGGCGGGACGGCGCAGCCGGCGGTCATTGCGGAGACCAGAAAAACCCTGCGCGCACCCTTAATAAAGACCGTCGCGCCGCATGCGGCGCCCGCGCGCGAGGTGAGAGAAGCCTCCCACGCGAGCCGCGACCGGCGCTTGCGCTTTGCGGAATTGCTGCTCAGCATTTCGCAGAAAATGTCGGGCATGGATACACTCGACGAGGTGTTAATCGGATTGGTTGAGGTGACGACCACCGAGCTCAATGCCGAACGCGGTACGTTGTTCCTGAACGACGCGCAGACCAACGAGCTGTATTCGCGGGTGGCGCAGGGCAACTTTCACCGCGAAATCCGGCTCCTCAACAATAGCGGCATCGCGGGCCACGCCTTCACCACCGGCGAAGGCGTCATCATCGAAGACGCTTACGCCGATCCGCGCTTCAACCGCACCATCGACGAGCAGACCGGATTCGTCACGCGCAACATCCTGTGCATCCCGATCCGCACCATGAAGGGCGAGGTGGTGGGCGTCGCGCAGGTGCTGAACAAGAAGAAGGGCCGCTTCACGAAGAGCGACTTGAGGGTGCTGGAGGCGATGACCGCCCAGGGATCGCTGGCCCTGCAGAGCGCCCTCTTCATCGAGCGCATGCGGGCGATCCGCAAGCAGGAGCTGGAATTCCTCGACATCGTGTCCGAGGTCACCTCCGACATCAAGCTCGGATCCCTGTTGCAGAAGGTCATGGGGGAAGCGACGCGCATGCTCAACGCCGAACGCTCCACCCTGTTCTTGAATGACGAGAAGACCAACCAGCTCTGGTCCGAGGTCGGCCAGGGGCTCGAGACGCAGCAGATCCGTTTCCCCAACAACGTCGGCATCGCGGGCGCGGTGTTCGCCTCCGGCAAGACCATCAACATCCCCTACGCCTACGCCGACCTGCGGTTCAACCCCGCTTTCGACAAGAAGACCGGGTTCTTCACCCGCTCCATCCTGTGCGTGCCGGTGATCAACCAGAAAGGCAAGACCATCGGCGTCACCCAGGTGCTCAACAAGCACGGCGGCCCGTTCACCAACGAGGACGAGTCGCGGCTGCGGGCCTTCACCGCCCAGATCTCGATCTCGCTGGAGAACGCCAAGCTCTTCGCCGACGTGCAGAACATGAAGAACTACAGCGAGGCGATGCTCGAATCGATGTCCAACGGCGTGGTGACGCTCGACGA
>JANNPG010000462.1:0-4450 GCA_031399805.1 Betaproteobacteria bacterium
GTAGCGCACAGTGGCGCTTCCAGCAGCGAAATTCACTGTAACACTTTCAACACCCGGCACCTTGCCAATTCGCTCTTCCACTCCGTCCACGCTCAACACCGACAGCATGTCGTGAACTTCCATAACGCTCGTTTTCATCGCATCTCCTTAATAGTCGTCATCGTTAAAATGACTTGTTACATCGCCGTTCACTTCGCCGGCCCGAAGGTCACTTCGGCCGCCGCAGCGGCGGACGCTCGCCGACTTCGACCTTCACGAGCATCTCGCGGCCTTCGCGCAGA
The DNA here is from genome assembly GCA_031399805.1 of Betaproteobacteria bacterium. Classification (GTDB taxonomy): domain Bacteria; phylum Pseudomonadota; class Gammaproteobacteria; order Burkholderiales; family SG8-41; genus PALSA-1004. The sequence continues at coordinate 282 of JANNPG010000462.1, forward strand.
ACTTTGAGCTCGCCGGCGGATTTCGGCGGCAGCGCGGCCGCCTTCAGCATTAACGCGGACGCGTCGGGTATCGCATCGCCGTTCACGGCGACAACGATATCGCCCGGACGCAAATCGGCGCGCGCCGCGGGGCTCCCGCGCTGCACGCCAGCGATCTGTGCGCCCCGCCGAGCGTTCGATGCGGCGCCCGCGGCGTCGCGCGCCTCGACGCCCAGCCATCCTCGCACGACGCGGCCGTTCTCCACGATCGACTTCATCACCTGCAGCCCGAGTCCGAGCGGGATTGCAAAGCCGATACCCTGCGAGCCTCCGCTTTGCGAGAAAATCGCGGTATTGATGCCGACGAGATTGCCGTCGACGTCGACCAGCGCACCGCCTGAGTTGCCCGGGTTGATCGCCGCGTCGGTCTGAATGAAGTTTTCGTAAACATTGATGCCGAGCCGCGTGCGGCCGGTCGCGCTCACAATGCCCTGCGTGACGGTCTGCCCGACTCCGAAAGGATTGCCGATCGCGAGCACGACGTCGCCAACCCGCAGCGATGCCGCCTCGGCAACGGTGATGGGCCGCAAACCCGCGGCGTCGATCTTGAGCACGGCGAGATCGCTTTCCGGATCGGTGCCGACCACGCGCGCCTGCGCGATGCGTCCGTCGGTCAGCGCCACCGCAATCTCGTCGGCGCCTTCGACGACGTGGTTGTTCGTCAGTATGTAGCCCTGGGCGCTCAGGATGACGCCGGAACCGAGCGCGGTCGAGGGCTCCTCGGGCTCCGCATCGCCGTAGAAGTAGCGAGACAGCGGATTTTCGTAGCGCCGTGCGTTGCGGGGCACGCGCTTCGCCGTATACACGTTCACGACCGAAGGCGCGGCCTTTTCGACCGCAGCGCGATAGCTGCGCGCAGCGCCGGCGGTCCGCATGGGCTCGGTTGCCGGCGCTTGCACGATGCTCGCCATAGCCGCTGGGTCAGACGGCGCGGAAGGCGACGGGCCGCGCCAGAACCCGAGGCCGATCGCAATGCTCGCCATGATGATGGCGAGGATCGAAAGATATGACGCGTGCCCGCTCGATTCTGGTCGGGTGACTTTGCTGCTCATGGCTATTGCCCCACCCACCTGCGATGCAGAAAATTGTAAATGGGCACGTAGACGAGACCCGCATATGCGCCGTAGAGGAAACTCTGAATCAACCCAACGAGAAAGCCGCGCCAACTGAGCCATTCGAATCCCGGCAATATTTGCTCGAGAAATGCATACATGTGCACGCCCGACGGCGTCAACAGGCCGTAGACGACACAAAACACAAACGAAAACGCGGTCCAGATCGCCAAGGACCAAGTCACGACTTTTATATTCAGCATATCGTTGCCCCTATGTAAAGACCAATATCCAAGTGGTCAATGTTGATGACCCGATTGTTTCGAAGTGCGTTGCACATCGTCTTTGCCTGCGGGCTTGGCGTCCTTGTCGCCACCGTGAGACCTGCCGCCGTGTCCACCATGACCCCCATGCCCGCCGTGGCCGAACATATGCATCGCGATCATCCCGGCGCCGAACAGCACCCAAACCCAGTTTTGTGAAAACCATTCCATGATTTGCTCCTCTACTAAATTGAACTGCCGATTGCCGATTTCACCGATAGATGTCGTGTCGAGTCAGCGGCGCATCAACGAATACTTCGCGTCGGTTTGCCGCAGCGCTGATGCAATTTCGCTCCTGGGCGCTATCGGCGCGCGTTAGCCGCAGCAGCCGCCTTTGCCTTGCGGTTTCTGAGCAGCGTCGGGCCCGTCCACACCATAGCCCGCGCCCTTCACGGCCGATTTCAGTTGATCGGGCGAGGTCAACCGCTCGTCGAATTGCACCGTGGCCTCGCCGGCCGAAAGCGATACTTTTACGTCACCAACTCCGTTAACCGCCTTCAGCGCGTGCGTTACATTGCTGATGCAGCCGCCGCAAGTCATGCCCGTTACTCTCATATGCTGAGTTTGCATGGTGATGTTCCTTTTCTTAGGGTTGAATAAAAATTACACTAATTTCCTTTGAGCATCTTATGTTTGCCGTAACGCTCCGTATCGCCCGGTGTTTCGTCCCACACCATTTCGCACACTGCCGAGGGTGCCGCTGTGCCGGCACGCCAAAACCATCCCACGGGGAGAAAGCGATCTGTCTGGTTTGCGATTTCTTTCGATGGCTGGAAAGACACTTCCAAGCCAGACTCCACCTGCGTGACATCATCGGGAAGCGGCTGGAATTCGCCGGTTCGTTCGTCATGCATATGCGGCATGAAGATGCCGAGTTTGTATTCAGACAGTCTGCGCAGCATCGCCTGGACTTCTGGAAGATGGATTGCCTCCTGGGCAGTTCTCAACGCAGGTGACAAACCACCCGCGCTTGCTTGTGAAACATTCGCTATCGTCATAATGCTCTCCTGCTTGGATGTTATTGACCCAATCGAATTGGCCAGGCCAGGCGCCAAGTGCATTTGTTTTCGAGGTAGCACCAACCTCGTTATAGCAACTGCGCAAGGCGCGTGAGCTACAGTACCACCGGTTTGTCTGGCAATTCATTCCGGTCACCGCCGACAGCGGGAAAATGTTTGATCAGATGCTGCGTCACCGCCTGAATACCGCTGACCACGCCACCCGCGTAGTTCGCCTGTTTAAAGGCGGCTTCCATCGTGCGGCAAACGTTTTCCCATTCCCGAGAGCCCACCTTCGAGTGAATCCCACGATCGGCAACAATCTCCACGTCACGGTCGGCAAGTAACAGATAAATCAGCACGCCGTTATTGTGTTCGGTGTCCCATATCCGCAACTGCGAAAACACGTCGATAGCGCGTTCTCTCGCGGATTGCCCCTTGAAAAGCGGTGCGCCGTCCAACGCGCCTTCCACGACGAAGCGGATTTCTCCGACGTGTGCGGCCTCACTCGCCTTGGTCGCTTGCTCAATCGCATTCAAGGTTTCGCGGGAAAAAGCCCGGTTGACCTGCCAGTGGGTCGCCATTAGATGCTTCGCAATGCGTTTGATATTCACGGTTACCACCGCCCCGACGCGCCGCCGCCGCCAAAGCCGCCGCCCATTCCACCAAAGCCGCCGCCCATTCCGCGAAATCCCCCGGTGCCGAATCCTCCACGATGGCCGCCGACGCCGCGCCCGCCCATACCGCCGCTGAGCAACGTCACGAACAACGCGACCGCGCCCGCGACGAGCGCGATGAAGGCCGTGCCGACAACGAACCATGCGATGAGGGCCACGGCCCCACCGGTCACGAGTGCGCCGGGAAATCTGCCCAGCACGGAGCGCAGCATCCCGCCGATTACGAGCGCGAGAATAAAAATGACTGGAACATACTGCTGAATATTTGCGGTGTCGCCGGCGGGCTTTCCGCTGGGTGCCGGCAACGGCTCGCCGTCAATTACGCGGATGATCTGCTCGACCCCTGCGCTAATGCCGCCATTGAAATCGCCTTGCTTGAAGCGTGGCGTAATAATCTCGCTGATGATGCGCTTGCTGGTGGCGTCATTGAGCGCTCCTTCCAGACCGTACCCGACCTCGATGCGCAGCGCGCGGTCGGTCTTGGCGACGACCAGGAGCGCACCGTCATCCACTTTCTTGCGACCTAACTTCCATTGCTCGACAACGCGCAAGGCATATTGCTCGATCGTTTCCGGAGCAGTGGTGGAAATAATAAGAACCGCAAGCTGACTGCCTTTCCTGACTTCAAACGCTTGCAGAATCTGCTCCAAGGCGGCCTGCTGCTCTGCGGTGAGCGTGGCGGTCTGGTCGGTTACGCGTCCGGTCAAGGGCGGGACCGCGATTTGTGCTCCAGCCAGGAAGGACCAGCAAAGCGTCAATGCGAGCAATGACGCTCTAGCCGCGTTCATCACCGTCACTTGGCAGCGCCCTGTGCCTCGCCTTGCGGCTTGGCCGGCACCGGTGCGAACTCTACCCTGGGCGGCTTGGCAATTTCCTTTTCGTTTTCCACCGCGAAGTTGGCCTTCGCTTTGTATCCAAACGCCATCGCCGTCAGGTTGGAGGGGAAGGAACGCACCGTTACGTTGAAGTCCTGCACCGATGTGATGTAGCGGTTGCGCGCCACTGCAATGCGGTTCTCAGTGCCTTCCAGTTGTGCCTGCAGGTCGCGGAAGTTGGCGTCGGATTTCAACTGCGGATAGT
>JANNPG010000261.1:0-11051 GCA_031399805.1 Betaproteobacteria bacterium
TATTCGAGTTGCATCTGTCCCTGACCCCTTCGATTCAGCTCCCATTTTCAAATAGCTGCTTCAGCCACGGTTAGCGACGATACCCGTGCGCTGGCGGCGTTTGCCTGCCTTTTGCAGCAGTTCATTTGCCTGCGCGTTTGATTTTTGCTTTGCACTACCTCTAAGAAAGTTTTATCGATGTCATTTCAAGCATTGAATCTGAACCCCGCTATTGTGCAGGCGTTGACTGCGTCCGGTTATACCGAACCCACACCCGTGCAGGCGAAAGCCATACCCGAAGCGCTCGCCGGCCATGACCTGATGTGCTCGGCGCCGACCGGCACCGGCAAAACGGCGGCCTTCGTGCTGCCCGCGTTGCAGCGTTTAGCACTGCCGGCCAGACCCGGCCGCGGCCCGCGCGTGCTCGTACTCACACCGACGCGCGAACTCGCGTTGCAAGTCACGACCGCGGTCGAAAAATACAGCAAGTTCATGCCGCGTGTGCGCACCGGCACGGTGCTGGGCGGCATGCCGTACCCGAAACAGCGCAAGCTTCTGGAGTCGCCGCTCGACATTCTGGTGGCGACCCCGGGGCGCCTCATAGATTTCATCGACCAGGGCAAGGTTGATTTCTCGCGCCTCGAATTGCTGGTGCTCGACGAAGCCGACCGCATGCTCGACATGGGCTTCATCAAGCCGGTTGAACGTATCGCTGGCGCAACCCCCGCGGGACGCCAGACGCTGCTCTTTTCAGCGACGCTCGATGGCAACATCGCAACGCTTGCCAAGCGCCTCTTAAAGCAGCCGAAGCTGATCGAATGCGCAGCGACCCAGGAAAACCACGACAATATCAAGCAACGCCTGCACTACGTCGACGACGGTAGCCATAAACACCGTATCCTCGATCACCTGCTGCGCGATGCGGAATTGACGCAAGCCATCGTATTCACGGCGACCAAACGCGGCGCGGACCGTCTCGCCGAGAAGTTGAATGACAGCGGCCACATCGCCGCCGCATTGCACGGTAACATGAACCAGTCGCAACGCAACCGGACTCTTGCGCGCATGCGCAGCGGCAATGTGCGCGTGCTGGTGGCGACCGACGTCGCGGCGCGCGGCATCGACGTGCTGAGCATCACGCACGTCATCAACTACGATCTGCCGAAAGTGGCGGAAGACTACGTGCACCGCATCGGCCGCACCGGCCGCGCAGGCGCGACCGGCATCGCGATTTCATTCGCGGCGCCCGACGAAGGTCAGCAATTGAAGCAGATCGAGCGTTATACCGGCAATCAGATCGAACGCCACGTGATCGCGGGTATGGAACCGAAGGTGAAGCCGCGCAGCGGCGCGCCGAGCGGCAATGATCGCAAGCGCTTCGGCGATCCGCGCAAGAGTTTCGGTAGTAATGCGGGCAAGCCGCGCACCGGTTCGAGCTGGGGCGGCAAGTCGTCGTTCGGCGGCAACGGCGGACGTCCGTCGTCGCGCGATGGCGGCGGCTTCAGCGGCAATCGCAGCCGCGGACGCGGTTAGTTCGATAGCGCGGAGAACACGTGGATCCCGGCATGCGCCGGTACAATATTAAAAAGGCCGGCGCCGCATCTGCGCCGGCCTTTTTCTTGTCCCGGGGCCGGGCGCGAAGGACATCCCGCAGCTAAGCGGAAACTAGATCTCTAAAACCCGGCTTCGGCCTGGGCGCGGGTGCGGTGTTCGCGCATATCGTTGCACGTCGTACGGTGCGCGGCCAGCAGGTCCTGCACCACCGCCAGCCGCCGTTCCTCGCTGGCATCGACGTAAACGCAGATGCAGTTGGCGCCATGCTTGTCGAAACACGCGAGTTGCACCGGCATTGCGAGCGGGCCGGTCAGGTCGGTCGTCTCGCCGATGTAAATGCTCTCGTGGCTCGCGCGGCGGTAAGTCTTGTCGCTGAACACGCGTTTGGTTACGAAATAAACGGCGCCAAGGGGATTAAAGCGTGTGTGCAAAGGCCACGCCTTGAAGTAGTACTTTTCGCCCGATTTTCCGTTAAACGTTATGCCGCCGAAGGTCGCCATGTTCGTCCATGTCCTGGGTGCCGGGCTTGGATACTACGCTAATGGCACGGAAATTGTCGTGCGGCGCACCGGTGGAGGGCGCGCGAAATAGATTGACCCGTTCGACTTAGTCGCGTATAACGAGCGGCGCAGGATCTCCAAGCAGTGAAATTGCCAGTCCGTAGTGGCCGCGTTGTTAGCGGTTCCCCTCAGGTTGTTGTTATTTTCCTCTTGTAGTTCTCGCACCCGGGCGCGAGCCTATCTTTAATTTTTAGGAATAACACACATGAGTAACGGTACTGTTAAGTGGTTCAACGACGCCAAAGGTTTTGGCTTTATCACACCGGAAGACGGCGGCAAGGACCTCTTTGCGCATTTCTCGGCAATCCAGGGAAATGGCTTCAAAAGCCTGCGTGAAAACCAGAAAGTAGCCTACGACGTCACGACCGGCCCCAAAGGCGATCAGGCGACGAACATCCGGCCGCTCGACTAATCCCGAACGCTGAATGACGAAAAGCCCGCGCGAGCGGGCTTTTTTTTCGCCTGAAAAGAGGTGGCCGCTTGCGGCTACAATCGCGTCGTGATGATGGTTTGAAGAGGAACGTAAAGTGCGCACCGAACTGATACGCATACCCACCGCGACCCTGCCGCTCGACGGCGTGTTTTATGAGCCGGACGGCGGCGCGAGCGCGGGTGCCGCGCTGTTTTTTCACGGCAACACGATGAACTTCTACGTCGGCGCGCCGCGCTTCCTGCCGCCCGCGCTGACCCGGCTCGGGTTTGCCTGCCTTGCCTTCAATCGCCGCGGCCACGATATTCTGACCACGCGCAACAGCCGCGCCGCCGAGGGCGCCGCATTCCAGCTCACGCGTGAAGCCATCGAGGACAATCGCACCGCGGCGCATTGGCTGGCGGCGCGCGGCTTTGCGCATCCCGTCATTCTCGGTCACAGCAACGGCGGCATGCTGGGCGTGCGGCACGTCGTCGATCATCCGCGTACGCCGGCGCTGGTGCTGCTGTCGGCGGGCCGCGGCGGCAGCGCTTCGCTGGCGGAGGGTAGCTCGGCGGGCTTGCTGGCGGGCGACCGCATGCAGGAACTCACCGCGCAGGCGCGCTCGCTCGTTGCGGCCGGGCGCGGGCGCGAACTCATGTTCATGCCGGGCTGGTGGTACGTGATCAGTGCGGAAAGCTTTCTCGACCGCATGACCGAAGTTCCCGATACGCTGGCGCTGGCGCCGCAAATCACCTGCCCGGTGCTGTGCGTGCGCGGCGACCAGGAATTGCGCGAGCGCTACCCGGCAGAAGAATTCCAGAGCCGGGTGACGGGGCCGTGCGAGGTCGAGATCGTTCCCGCCTGCGACCACTTCTACAACGGCTGCGAAGACAAGGTTGCAAACGTGGTGTCGACGTGGCTGGCGCGGGCGCTCCGACTGCCGCCACCATCGCAAGAAAAACGCTGACCCGGTGATTAAGGGGAATCTGCACGTGCGGGCTGGGTTCGCGCGTGCAGATGCGCCCTAGTGCGCGTCGTTCAAATAGCACGCCGACCAGTGGCCGGGTGTGATTTGCCTGAACTGCGGCCTCTCGGTGCGGCAGCGCTCCATCGCATGCGGGCAGCGCGGGTGGAAGTGGCAACCGGGCGGCGGATCGATCGCCGAGGGGATTTCACCGGTGATCGGCGTGAAATCGTGGTTGCGCCGCTCGAGCGACGGCACCTCCGCCAGCAGCGCCTGCGTATACGGATGATTTGCGTGATTGAACAACTCGAGCGTCGGCGCGGTCTCGACGATGCGCCCGAGGTACATGATCACCACGCGATCGGCCAGGTGTTCAACCACGCCCAGGTCGTGGCTGATGAACAAGTAGGTAAGATTGAAGTCGGCTCTGAGCTGCATGAACAGATTCAGCACCTGCGCCTGGATCGAGACGTCGAGCGCGGCAACCGCCTCGTCGCATACCAGCAGTTCGGGTTTCACGGCCAGCGCGCGCGCGATGCCGATGCGCGCGCGCTGGCCGCCCGAGAACTGGTGCGGGAAGCGGCGGCGGAACGACGGATCGAGTCCGACCTTGCGCATCAGTTGATCGACGTAGTAGTCGATATCGTCGCCGTCGTCGATACCGTGCACCTGCGGCGCCTCGCCGATGATTTCGGCCACGCGCATACGCGGATTGAGCGACGCGTAGGCATCCTGGAACACCATCTGGATCTTGAGTGCGGCGTTGCGGCGCTCATCCGGCGGCAATACGGTGATATCGGTGCCGCGCCACGCGCGCTCGCCCAGGGTCGGCGTCAGTATGCCGGCCGCAATGCGACCGAGGGTTGATTTCCCGCAACCGGATTCTCCGGCGAGGCCGACCACTTCGCCCTCGGCGATCGTCAGGCACACGTCGTCGAGCGCGTGCACCACCATTTCTCGCACGTTGGCGCCGGCCATGCGCGCGATTTTCGCGGCGAGGTCGAGTGGCCGCGAGAAATTCTTGGTGATATGTTTGAGTTCGAGCAGCGCGCTCATCGCACCTCCGCCGTCGTGGCCATGGGGTGAAAGCAGCGCAGGGTGCGCGCTGTCGTCGGGCGCGTGATGTCGGGTGACGTGTCGCATGCGGCGTCGGCGTGCGCGCAGCGGTCGCGGAACGCGCAGCCGGGTTTGAGCCTGAGCAATGACGGCGTCATGCCCGGAATCTGGCTGAGCGGCTTGCCGCGCTGGTTGCGGCTGGGAATGGATGCGATGAGCCCCGCGGTATACGGATGCTGCGGATGGTCGAGCAGGTCCGCGGTCGGGCCCGATTCGACGATGCGGCCCGCGTACATGACGCATACCTCGTCGGCCAGCCCGGCGATCACCGACAGGTCGTGCGTGACCCACAGCATTGCGGTGCCGGTTTCGCGCGCGAGCTTCTGCACCTCGAAGATTATCTGCGCCTGGATCGTGACGTCGAGCGCGGTCGTCGGCTCGTCGGCGATGATGACGCGCGGGTTATTGAGGAGTGCGATCGCAATCGCCACGCGCTGGCGCATGCCGCCCGAGAGTTGATGCGGATAAGCCTTCAACCGCTCGTCGGGCGAAGAAATGCCAACGCGGCCCAGCGTATTGCGCGAGAGTTCGTGCGCTTTCTCGCGGCTGACGGCCTGGTGCGCGAGCACGGTCTCTACCATCTGCGTATCGATGCGCAGCACCGGATTCAACGTCATCATCGGATCCTGGAAGATCATCGCAATGCGATCGCCGCGCAGCCGGCGCATCGCATCGTCATCGCGGTCGCGCAGGTTGTGGCCTTCGAGAACGACGCGTCCGCCGACGATACGCCCCGGCGGATCGACCAGACCCATGATCGAGAAACCGGTCACCGTTTTGCCGGAGCCGGATTCGCCGACCAGTCCCAGCACCTGGCCGGCATCGACGCTGAAGCTCACGTCGTCGACCGCTTTCACAACACCGGCCTTGGTGAAGAAATGGGTCTTGAGATTTTCGACGGCGAGGACAGGCATGGGCTATTTTTGCAACCGCGGATTGAGCACGTCGCGCAGCTGGTCGCCGACCAGGTTGATGCTGACGATGGTGATGAGCAGTGCCAGGCCGGGATAAAGGCTGATCCAGTATTTGCCGGACATCAGGTGTGTGAAGCCGTTGGCGATCAGGAGCCCCAGCGACGGCGAGGTGATTGGCATGCCGAGGCCAAGAAATGAAAGGGTGGCTTCGAGTGCGATCGCGTGCGCGACTTGCACCGTCGCGATGACGATCAGCGGCGGCAGCACGTTCGGCAGCAGGTGGCGGAACAGGATACGGTGTGTCGGCAGTGCAAGGCATGTCGCGGCCTCGATGTATTCCTTGTTGCGCTCGACCAGCGCAGCACCCCGCACGGTGCGCGCGTAGTACGCCCATTGCACGGTAATCAGCGCAATCACGATCTTGTCGACACCCTGGCCGAGCGACGCCAGCAGCACCAGCGCGATCAGGATCGAGGGGAACGACAGTTGCAGGTCGACGAGCCGCATGATGACCGCCTCGACCCAGCCGCCAAACCACGCGGCGACGAGTCCGACGACGAGACCAATTGCCAGCGCGCATACGGTCGCCAGCGTGCCCACGCCTAGGCTGATGCGCAGTCCGTAAAATATCGCCGACAGCATGTCGCGCCCTTGGTCGTCGCTGCCGAGCCAGAACGTCATGCCGTCGAGGCTTTGGCCGCCGGGCGCCATTTTGGAATCCATGATGTCGAGTTGCGCAAGGTTGTACGGGTTCTGCGGGGAAACCAGCGGCGCGCCGATGGCGACGATCAGGATCAATATCAGGGTGGCGAGTCCGGCCAGCGCCAGGCGGCTCTCCGCAAAATCCGCGGCGACGCGTTTGAACGGCGACTCGACGCCCGGACCGTTCATGCCCGCGCCTCGGCCAGCCGCACGCGCGGGTCGAGCAGCGAATAGAGGATATCGACCAGCAGGTTGATGAACACGAACATGCCGACGATGATCAGCACGTAGGCGACGATGACCGGGCGGTCGAGTACGTTGATCGAATCGATCAGGAGCTTGCCCATGCCCGGCCACGCGAAGATCGTTTCGGTGACGATCGCAAAGGCGATCACCGAGCCGAACTCAAGCCCGATCACAGTCACGATCGGGATCAGTATGTTCTTCAGCACATGCACGCCCACGATGCGCCGCATCGGGAGCCCCTTGGCGCGCGCGAACTTCACATAATCCTGCAGCATCGCCTCGCGCGTGCCGGCGCGCGTGAGCCGGATCAAGAGCGAGAGCTTAAAGAGCGCGAGGTTCAGCGCGGGCATCATGAGGTGCGTGACGCCGTCCCAGCTCAGAAAGCTCACCGGCACGCCAAAGAGCAGCGTGGTATTGCCGCGCCCGGTCGACGGCAGCCAGCCGAGCGACACGGAGAACAGCATGATCAGCATGAGGCCGACCCAGAACGTCGGCAGGCTGAAGCCGAGGATGGACCCGGCCATGATGGTTTTGCTGAACCACGCATCGGGTTTCATGCCGGCAACGAGGCCGAGCGGTATGCCGAGCAGGATCGCGAACAGCATCGCGCACAACGCGAGTTCCAGGGTCGCCGGCATGCGTTCGAAAATCAGTTGCACCGCCGGAATATTATGCGAGAACGAGCGGCCGAGATCACCGGCGAGCGCGTGGCGGAGGAAATCCCAGTACTGCACCCACATCGGCTTATCGAGGCCGAGCGCGGCGGTGGCGCGCGCAATCTCCGCCTGGTCGGCTTGCGGGTTGATCAGAATGTCGATCGGGTTGCCGATGGCAAACACGCCGACGAATATCAGCACCGACATGACCAATAGCGCAATAACGCTTTGCAGGATCCGGCGAATGATGAAAACGAGCATGGCGCGTTACGGTAATGTGATCGGTTATCAGGGTGCCTGACGCACTTCGTGCGCGTACGTGCGCTCGTCGGTGCGCGGTGTGTAGGCCAGACCTTTGCGTGCCGCCCACGTATTGACCTGATAATGCAGCGGGATGATGCCGTAATCGTTGATCACGAGGTCGGTCGCCTGCTGCAGAAGTTTTTCGCGCCGCGGGTTGTCGACCGTGGCGAGACCCTGCTCGAGCAGCGCGTCCATCTGCGGATTCGAATAACGGCCCCAGTTCCAGGTGCCGAATCCCTTGTCGCGATTGTAGGTGGCGACCAGCGAGCGCAGGGGATAGGTGGCCTCGCCGGTGCTGACGCCCCAGCCCAGCAGCGCCGCGCTGAACTCCAGCTTGTTCGCGCGCGAAACATAGACCGACATCGGCAGCGTTTCTACCTTGGTGGCGATGCCGATGCGGCTGAGCATTTGCGCCACCGCCTGCACGATCTGGTCGTCGTTGACATAACGGTTGTTGGGCCCGTGCAGGGTGATGCCGAAACCGTCCGGGTAACCGGCCTCTGCCAGCAGTTTCTTCGCGCCCTCGGCATCGAATGATTCGGGTTTGAGATTGGGGCTCTCGCCGAAGAATCCCGCGGGCATCAATTGCCCGGCTGGAATCGCGAGGCCCTCCATCACGCGTTCGACAATCGCATTGCGGTTGATCGCTTTGGAAAACGCTTTGCGCACGCGCGCGTCCTTGAACGGATTCTTCTCCAGCGGCTTGCCTGCCCTGTCGGTGATGAACGGGGACTTGTCGCGGCTGGAATCCAGATGCAGGTGGATCATGCGGTTCGAAACCGTGGTGAATATCGCAATGTCCTTGTTGTTCTTCAGTTTGGCGTAGTCAGCGGGCGGGATGACCTCGATCATCTGCACGTCGCCGGACAGGAGTGCGGCGATGCGCGAGGGGTCCGAGGTGATCAGGCGAAACGTTACTTTGTCCCACGCCGGCTTGGTACCCCAGTAGTTGTCGTTGCGCGCGAGCTCGATGCGGTCGCCTTTGACATAGCGCACGAATTTCCACGGGCCGGTGCCTATCGTCGCCTTGCCGGAATCGAAATCGGCGCTGGTGGCGCCCTTGGCGGCCTTGCTCGAAACGATGATAAGCCCCGACATGTCGGTGGGCAGGTTCGGATAGGGTGTGGCGGTCTTCAGCCTGATGGTGTACGGGTCGACGATGGTTTTTTCGACGATCGAACGCGTAAAAATGGTGAAGCCGCCGGGACTGCTGAGGATGGTCGGCCGTTCGATCGAGAATGCGACGTCGGCGGCGGTGAAATCCGAGCCGTCGTGAAATTTTACGCCGCGGCGCAGTTTGAACTCCCACGTCAGGTCGTCGACCGTGCGCCACGATTCGGCGAGTCCCGGCTTCTGATTCTGGCGCGCATCGTTTTCGATCAGCTTGTTGAAGATCTGCTCGGCGATGCTGTTGTTGGGCGCGGCGTTGTTCGAATGCGGATCGATCGAAGTCACGTCGGCGCCGAGGCCAACGACGAGTTCGGCGGCACTCGCAATGGTGATCGATGAAAAGCAAATGGCGAGTAGCGCAAAGGCGGAAAGCAAACGGGCAATCATGGGTGTCTCCCTTTGAAACAGTGAATCTTGAGTCGTGATTGGTGGAGGCAGTTCACCGCTTACCGTTCACGGTCTTTTACTGCAGCCTGAATTCGTGGGCGAGCGTGCGCTCATCGGTGCGCGGCGTGTAGACGATGCCCTTGCGCGTGCCCCACAGATTGACCTGGTGATAGAGCGGGACTACGCCCATGTCGCCTATCGCGATCTCGGTAGCCTGCTGGAACAGCTTCTGGCGCTTCGCATCGTCCACCGTGAACATTCCCTCCTCGAGCACCGCGTCCATCTTCGGGTTCGAGTAACGGCCGCGGTTGGCCTGGCCCAGGCCCTTGTCGCGGCTGAAGGTGGCGAGCAGCGCCTTGAGCGGCGAGGACGCTTCGGCGGTGTCTGCGCCCCAGCCGGCGAGCAGAAAGCTGAATTCGAGCTTGGTGCCGCGGCTGAAGAACACCGCGGCCGGCATCGCGTCGACGCGGGTCTGGATGCCGATGCGCGCGAGCATCTGGGCGACCGCCTGCGCGACCTGTTCGTCGTTCACGTAGCGGTTGTTGGGCGCGTGTAGTGTCAGCCCGAACCCATCGGGGTAACCCGCCTCTGTGAGCAGCTTCTTCGCGCCGTCGGGATCGTACGGCTCGGTCTTCAGCGCAGGCGTGTAACCGAACATGCCCTCCGGCATCAGCTGGCCGGTCGCGACCGCCGCGCCCTCCATCACGCGCTCGACGATCGCCTGGCGGTTGATCGCCTTGGAGATGGCCCTGCGCACGCGCGCGTCCTTGAGAGGGTTTTTATCAAGCGGCCTGCCCGCTCTATCGGTGACGAACGGCGACCTGTCGCGGTCGCTGTCCATATGCAGATACATCAGGCGGTTCGAAATCGTGCGGTAGAGGCTGATCTCTGGGTTCTTTGCAAGTTTCGCGAGGTCGGCGGTCGGCACGTTTTCGATTGCGGCAACGTCCCGCCCGAGCAGCGCGGCGACGCGCGTCGGGTCGCTCGGGATCAGGCGGAAAGTGATTTTGTCCCACGCGGGCTTCGATCCCCAGTAGGCGTCAAAGCGCGCAACCTCGATGCGGTCGCCCCTTGCGTAGCGCACGAACCTGAACGGCCCGGTGCCGATCGCGGCCTTGCCGGAATTGAAGTCCTCGGTCGCAGCGCCTTTCGCCGCCTTGCTCGAAACGATGAATATGGTGCCCATGTCGGTCGGCATCAGCGGGTACGGCGCCGGCGTCCTGAAGCGAATGGTGTGCGGATCGACGACGATCATCTCCTTGATCTGCTTGCTGTAGGTCGCGAACGAGGACGGGCTGTTGGGGACGTTCGGCACGCGTTCGATCGAGAATACGACGTCGTCGGCGGTGAAATCCGAGCCGTCGTGGAACTTGACGCCTTTGCGCAGCCTGAATTCCCATGTCAGATCGTCGATCGCTTTCCATGACACCGCGAGCGCCGGCTTTAACTGCGATTTCGGATCCTTGGCGACGAGGGTCTCGAAAATGTGCTCGGCGATATTGTTGTTCGGCGTGAGGTTGTGAAAGTGCGGGTCTATCGAAGTTACGTCCGCGCCGACGGCGATGCTCAGATCGGCGGCGGTGGCAGACGCAATGCTGAGCAGCAGCGCGAGTACTGCGGCAAACGAGCGTAACGGCATGGAAGTCCCCCTTAGAGTGCCTAACACCATGAAACGCACACGTGTTTCATGATGTTAGGCACTCTTAAAACCAGCGCGTTCAGCATACCGTAAATTCGCAGGCTTGTGATGCCGCGATTCCGCTGTCCGGCCGGTGTGCCCGACGTATCAATTGACACCTCGGAAACCCGCACCTATTCTGTGGCCTTTCCTTACAGAAACCTTACCGATGGCGGCAACCCGCGACAGCGCGCCGGACAGCATCGAAATGATACGCACGCTCGTCGGTTTTCCCACCGTCAGCCGCGATTCCAATCTTGAACTTATCCATTTCGTGCGCGATCACCTGGCGGCACTCGGCGCCACGGCGCGGTTGACCTATAACGACGAGCGCAGCAAGGCCAACTTGTTTGCGACGCTGGGTCCTCCGCAGACCCCGGGCATCGTGCTGTCCGGCCACACCGATGTGG
>JANNPG010000280.1:0-2417 GCA_031399805.1 Betaproteobacteria bacterium
GGAACGAAGCCGCGCCGCCCGTTGAGCAAACTCTACCAAAGAAAGTAGGCGCTCTTTCTCGATTGTCACGCGGCTTTTCCTCTTTGTAAATTTACTACGGTCCGGAACAGAGCCCAACTTCTGTGAAAGCTTCCGCCTCGCGCGTTCCGCCGTCAAGCCGCATCGCCTGCTCGTGATCGAGTCAGGCTAATGTCGGCATTTTTTATTCGCCACTAATCCCCGGGCCTGAACTTGGTTTCGGGCTTGAGTCCCTTGCGCCGCTGCTTTTCGCTGATGCGGCCGTTCTCCAGATAGCGGCCCGTGGCCGCGCGCTGCGCGGCGGCGTCCCATTGCGGCAGCCAGTCGCCGAGCGAATAGCCGAACCACGGCGCCTGCGGACGCAGCGCGGGCAGGCCGAGCCGTTCCCAGATTTTTTTCGCGCGCTCCATGTATTCCTGCGTCGGCAAAGCGAGCGGCGGCATGTCGCCCTTCATCGTCGCATCCATCAGAAGCGTGGAATCTTCCTCCTGCTCGCTCTCGCGCTTCGGCCCATGGCCCTGGCCGCGGTGCGGCAGCGTGCGCACGTCCTCGACCGGATTCATGCGGTACGCCATCGCCCACAACAACGCGTGCGCATTGTCGGGATCGATGTCGTCGTTGACCGCGATGCAGATCTTGCCGCAGTCGCCCTTGAAAAACGCGGCGCCCTCGAGCGCGCGCCAGATTTCGGTGCGCGGCGTGCCCTTCTCGACCGTGATGAGCGTGACGCGCAACAACCCCGTCAGCGGCTCGTGCAGCGACACGCGCTTGACACCGCGAATGCCGAGCGTGCCGCGCAGATGCGCGAGAAACAGCGGCTCGTAGGCCACGCGCTTGATCACGCTCGACTCTGACGGCGCGACCTGGCTTATGTAGGACGGAATGACGGGATTCTTTCGATGCGTGATCGCGGTCACCCGCATCGGCATGTTGTATTCCTCGAGCGCGACGTGACCGTGCGATTCGCCGAACGGCGCTTCAGGTTCGACATATTCGGTGTCGATCCAGCCTTCGATCACGATCTCCGCCTCGGCGGGCACCAGGAGATCGACGGTCTTCGCCTTGACGACATTGATCGGCGCGCCGGCGAGCCCGCCCGCAACGTCGAATTCATCGACATCGAGCGGCAGTTTCTGCGGCCCCATGAACGCGACATACGGCGGGCAGCCGAGCACGATCGCGCACGGCATCGCCTTGTCGCCGCGCTGCTGATGCTTCAGGTAATGCTGGTAACCGCCGGCGCCGCCGACGCGCGTGGCCATGCGCACGACCAGCCGGTCGGGCGCCTTGAGTGCGGCGCGATAGGTGCCCATGTTCTGCACGCCGCTGTCGGGATCGCGCGTGATGACGTTGGTCGCGGTCAGCGTCGGCGCGCTGTCGAAGCCGGGTGTAGATACCGGAATCGGCAGCATGTCAAGGCCGTGGCCTTCACCCTGCAAGGCGCCACCCTCGATCACCACGTCGTGACACGCCGCCTCAATGACAATACGCGGGCGCACCGGATGCGCGAGCGCGTGGTCCCACTTCGCCTGGATTTTCTCGACCGGCACGCCCATGCCGATGCTGTAGATCGCGCGGTTGGCCGCGATTGCGCCGACCACCACCGGCATCGAAAATTTGCGGCCGCGGCCGTCGACGATATTCGTAAACAGGAAGGCCTTCCGCTCCGCTTCGGCGATGCCGCCGACGAATTGCCAGCGCACCAGCGCGTGCAGTTCGGCGTCCTTGTCGATCGGTTCGTCTATCGTCAGCAAAAGCCCCTGCGCCTTCAGCGCGTCGAGATGGGCGTGCAGGTCGGGATAGCCGCGCGTGGCGTCGGTCATGTGAATTTCGCTCCGGAAAGCTGTGACATAATGCAACCCCTGCGATGCGGGATTTTAGGCTAAAAAACGGATAGCCACTTTGAAATCAGCCTCTTTTGATTACGTGCGCGCCGCGTCGGTTGCCGAAGCGTGCGAGATGCTGCGCCAGGACGGCGACGACGTGAAGCTGATCGCGGGCGGGCAGAGCCTGACGCCGATGATGGCGATGCGCTTGACGCGGCCGGCACGCCTCGTCGACATCAATGAAATCGCCGCGCTCAAGTTCATCACACTTGTAGACAAGGTCGCACGCATAGGCACGTGCACGCGGCAAAGTGTCGTCGCGCGCGATGAGGCACTTGCCACGCACGTGCCGCTGTTGCGCAAGGCGCTCGCGTGGGTCGGCCACGCGCAGACGCGCAACCGCGGCACGTTGGGCGGCAGCCTCGCGCACGCCGACCCGGCCGCCGAATTGCCGCTCGCCGCGCAAGTACTCACCGCGCGCATGGTGATACGTTCGACGAAGGGCGCCCGCACCCTGCCCGCGGCCGAATTCTTTCTCGGCCCGCTGACGACCGCGCTCGAAGCGCACGAATG
>JANNPG010000290.1:0-2261 GCA_031399805.1 Betaproteobacteria bacterium
CACGCCGACCGCGTCTTCCCGCGCGCGCACGAGATCCCGCAGCGCTTCATCGTCGGGTGTCGGGATGTAGATGGCCGTGAGCTCGCCGGCGCGATGCCACCGGGCCAACGCATCCCCATCCCGCCGATCGGTCTTCCGCCACATTTCGTATGCCTTCTCCATGCGCGGTCCCGCAATCCGGTGAGCTATTTAATGATGATCGCCGACGCGTGCTTCGCGCAATCGATCTTCTCGATCCACGACGAGCCGGGCGGGTTCTGCTGCGACAGCTCGCGGCCCTCTTTGGCGAATGTATCGACCCACGCACTCGCCGCCGGCGGCGTCTTGCTCTTCACCCACCGGGCCGGCCCTTCGCCCAGCGCGCCGGTCAACGCGGAAACCTCCTTCGGGCTCATCCAGTACACGCCCGGCTTCGACGGGTCCTTGGTCCCGTACTTGTCGTAGGTCATCTTGTCGACGCACCAGTTGTATTCCTTCTGCACCTGGATGGTCTCAATGATGAGTTTCTCCAGCGCAGCCTGGGTTGGCGGGGTGAGGCGATCCCACCAGCGCCGGCTCGCGCTCACCATGTAGTAGTCGCCGGTAAAAACGCCGGCGCCGCCGGTCGTGTAGTAGGGCGCCTGCTCGCGCACGCTGAGCCAGCCGCCGAGGCTGGTCATCAGGCCGTCGATGACGCCCGACTCCAGGGCATTCGGTACTTCGCCGAACCCCATGACGACCGGGTTCGCCTTCCACGACTCGAGCACGGGGTTCTCGGCCGGCCCCATGCTGCGGACTTTGCGGCCGGTGAAGTCGTCGGGCTTGATGTAGCGCTTCTTGCCGCCGACGCCCATGCCGAAGCTCATATGCCCGGCGCCGAACACCTTGATGGCCTGGTTCTTCGCGAGCCGCTCTACGAGCATCTGGTAGGTCTTCGTCTTCTCAAGGTTGTCGACCGCGCCGACCGTGGTCATCACGCCCGGCCCGATCACCGTCATCATCCACGGATCGACCGGCGCCGCCTTGCCCATCTGCATCCAGGTCATCTCGAGGTTGCCCTGGCGCATGGCCTCGAAGGCCTCCGGAATGGAATAGAGTGCGCCGGCATAGTACAGACGCGCCTCGCTGCCGGGGATCACCTGCGGCAAGCGGTCGGCGAAGTACTTCATCGCCATGCCGGCCGGATGCGGCGCCGGCGGGAAGTCGGCCGCGAAGCGCAACACGACCTTCTGCGGCTGGCCCTGCGCAGAGGCAGGTTGGAGGGCTCCAGAATTTACGAAAAAGGCAGCCGCGACAATTACGGCGGCGGCCCGCAGGCTGAAGCTATGCGTCCAGTTGGCGTTCATACACTCCTCCATCGACAGATGGTTATAGTTGAAATGCCGGTTCGAGAAGACCGGTTTAGTACTGAAGGTTGGCGGATAACGGTATATTAACGGGCAGTGATCGTCAAGATTTCCGTGTTTTACCCCGCGCGGCTCGCGCGGGTCATGCCGCTGTCGGCGGCCTGTTTGACCGCAGCCGAAAGGTCGTTCATGAATTCGATCTGGCCGCGCACGCCGTCCAGATTGATGGTGTGTTTGTTGCCCACGCTGAACGAATCCGGTTACCCCGGCTTCGATGCGACCAACGGGTTTGGCGCGGTAGGGCGCGACCCCGACGATGATTCTGATCGGCCGCAGCGGGTAATCTCAAATTCAAACCCGCTTCGTAAGCGTGGTGTCCGTAACAGCATGCAACGCACGCGTATTTCATTCTGTTACGGACTCTTAATCCACCTTGGCGCCGGAGATGCAATGGCTGCCAGCCACGCAATTAGCAAAGCACACGCGGTTGCCGGTGCGTGACGATCGCGTTTGAGGGCGGGCGTAGCCATCCGTTGATTTTACGCCGCGACTGGTTGGCGCAAAAACGCGCGCATTTCCGCGACACAACGGTCGGGTATGAGCAGATTGATGCCGTGGCCGTAACCTTCGAACGTGACGAGCTTCGCATTCGGCAGGCGCGCCTGTATTTCTTGCCTCTGGTCTTTTTTCGCGAGCGGACTGTTTTCATCAGCGAGGATCAGGATCGGCATCTTGATTTCGGTGATGCGCTTCGTCATGTCGCCGCCGGCGGCCATCAGGTGGTGCGCAATTGCGACGCGCTTGGCGACCTTGCCCATTTCGCTGATGATCCATTCCTGCATTTCGCGCGGGGCCTTGGTGACGTCAATCCGGTAGGCGAGCGTCTTGCGGCACCATTCGCCGACGCATATTGTTCAGAGTGGTATCGTCATTCCC
>JANNPG010000295.1:0-5251 GCA_031399805.1 Betaproteobacteria bacterium
TCATGCGTGATGTGCGCCAACCCGGCACACCTGACACCAGGTAAGCAATTCCGGTGTCGCACTCCCACCAATTCTTGTGCGTGCCGTGCAGTCCGTCGGCGACGACCGTAACGCGCCGCGGCCCTGCAGATCGTGGAATCCCACGAGCGCCATGTCGCGCGCCTCCGGTTCGCGCGGCTGCGCGCCCGGCGATCCTCCGGGCATCAAGAGCGTCACCGCAAGCACTGCGGCTGCGCAAGCGCTACGGTTCACGCCGTCACCCGACTGACCACGTTGCTATCCGCTTACTTGGGCTCGAACGCGGGACCCAGCGGCTCCAGCCGCACGCCTGCGCGCAGGTGCTTATACGGATACTTGCGCGCGTCAACGAGGTGCGCTCCGGGTGCGACCGCAACCAGCACGCGCTCGGCGATTGGCTCGAAGTCGGCGCGGAAGTGGCAGGTGCTTTTAACTACCAGGATCTTCTGCTCGGTCGGTTCAAGGCCGATGTGGCGGAAGATCTCCAGGTCGTAGGCCTGCATGCGCTTGCTCGCCACCACGACGCTAACGCCGCCGATGGTGAGCAGAGCGGTGGGCCCGAGCTTCGCTTCGCGCCCGCCGACGCAGGGCCCCTTGCAGACGAAGCGGCCGTCACTCAACCGCGTGACACGGAACGTCCCGCGAAAGGGCTTCACGCCCGGCAGCAGCGTGCAGCCGCCAAGGTCGATGGTGATATAGGCGCCTGCGCCCGCTGCATGCGCTGCTGCTGCTGCACTCGCGTCGGTCAGTACGCAGATCGCCGCCTTTTCCGCGCGATTGCGCACCAGCGCCTCGAGCATGCCGGTCGTGTCGCCGGTGCCGCCGCAGCCGGGATTGTCCTGCGTGTCGGCGATCACGACCGGCCGCGTCGCCTTGGCGCCGATCGCCATCGCCTGGCGCACAGCCTCGTCGGGGTCGAGCAGCGGCTGGGCGAAGGATTTCTCCATCCCGGTGATGTGGTTGGCGAGGCCGTCCGCCGCCGCGTCGACCGCCGCCTGCGAGTAGCCGTGCGCGATGACGCCCGGGCCGCAGTCGTGCAGGTCCGACGGCGGAAAGCCCGCCCCGTAGCACAGGTCCAGAACGTCGCCGCCTTCGCCCGCGGCAGATTTCGCGACGATCCCCTTCGACGGCTCGACCAGCGTGCACTGGAAGTTGAGCGGGATCAGGAACGGGATCTTGCGGAAGGCGCGGGCCGTCGGCCGGCCGCGTTCGAGGACCGTGTTCAGGATGCGTGCCGCGCGGCTGCCGGTCTGCGGCCGGTCGACGTGCGGGTAGGTGTAGTAAATCGCCATCCCGTCGGTGAGCGCCGCCATCGCAGGCGTGAGATTGGTGTGATAGTCGAGGCTGATCACGACCGGCACCTGCGGCCCGACCACGGCGCGCACGCGGCGCAGCATCTCGCCTTCGCCGTCCTCGAAGTCGACCGAGCACATGGCGCCGTGCAGGTCGAGATAGACGGCGTCGACTGGCAGCGCGACCGACAGCCGACCGACCAGCTCGCCCACGATGCGTTCAAAGGCGTCGCTGGTGACGTAGCCGCCGGCGCCGCCGCTCGCCCAGACGAGCGGTGCGGGTTCGTGTTTGTCCGCCATGTCGGCGAGGAAGCCGGACATCGCGAAGGCGCGGCCCGGAAGATTGCGCAGGACTTCTTCGCCGCGCGAGAGAGGGGGCCGGTCGCTCACCGTCGCGAAGTAGTTGAAATCGGTGTACACCGGGACGAAGCAATTCGTTTCGTGATGAAAGCCGCCGACGGCGATGCGTGCCATGCTTTGTCTCCCTCGTGATGAGTGTGCCGGACCACTTCGTTGCAGCGTCGTCCCGTCCGTCGCGGGCGCCCGTTGTTGCTTACTCCGCCTTGATGTTGGCCGCGCGCACGATCTTGTCGATGAGCTCGGCCTCCTTCTTCGCCACCTGCAGCATCTGCTCTGGTGTGTTGAACACCACCTCCGAGCCGACGATTTTGACGAACTGCGCGCGGAACTCCGGCGGCGACATCGCCTTGGCGACCGCCTCGGCAAGCGCGCCCATGATCTCAAGCGGCGTGCGGGCCGGCACGACGAGCGCGTAGAACGGCTCGAACTCGTAGCCGGTGAGCCCCGCTTCGGCGATCGTCGGCACTGCGGGCAGTTGCGGTGAGCGCTTCGCGCCGCTTACTCCGAGTGCGCGGATCCTGCCGCTGCGGATGTGCGGCAGCGCGCTGCCGAGCACCGCGGCACCCATTTCGATGCGCCCCGCAATCAGGTCCAGGTACATCGGGCCCGCCCCTTTGTAGGGAACGTGATTGATCTGGACCTTGGCCATCGCGTTGAAGTATTCGGCCGCAAGGTGCGGCGTTGCCCCCACGCCCGACGAGCCGTAGCTCAGCTGCCCGGGGCGGCTGCGCGCTAGCGCAATCAGGTCATTCAGCGTGCGCGTCGGCAGCGACGGGTGCACGGCCAGCACCAGCATGAAGCTCGTGACCTGCGACACCCACCCGAAATCGCGAAACGGATCGACCGGCATCTCCACGCGCAGGCTTTTGATCGCGGCGAGGCCCGATGCGGCCAGCAGCAGCGTGTAGCCGTCGGGCGGCTGCTTCGCGACGTATTCCCATGCGACCAGCCCGCCAGCGCCGGGCCGGTAGTCAACGATCACCTGGTGGCCGACGACTTTGCTTATCGCCGGCGAGATCAGACGCGCGATCAAATCATCCGTACCGCCGGGCGGGGCCCGGACGATCAGCCGCAACGGCTTTGAAGGAAAACTTTGTGCGAGCACGACCAGCGGTACAGCGAGCGCACCCGCGCCGAGTGCAACGATAAGTTTGCGGCGAATGTTCATCTCCCCTCCCTAATAATCTGTATGCCTATTATGCTTGCTTACGCCAAGAACAGAAGACTTACGCGCGATTATCAAGGAAAGGTCTGAGTGTCCGGTATTGGCCGTATGCGGTCATCAGCAATCGTAGTTGCCCTTAACCCGCATTTGTAGTGATACGAATACGCAACGCAAAACGCAGTGTGTTTCCCGGATGGTTTGCGTCGGCTTAGCCCGCGTGCTCCATACCCGCGATTGCAGCGTCGTAGCCCGGCGCATAGTTGCGATTGGTTTGCGCGGGGTTGCGATTGACGAGCGGCCGAGCGTAGAGCGGGTGCGTCATGCTGCGCACTTCGTGCTCGATGGTGAATAGCACCTTGCCGCTGTCGGGATCGACGATGTCCTGAAAGCGATACTGATATTGATCGCTTTCTTCGGTAACAAGACCTTTTTTGCGCAGCCACGCATGCGGCCCCGAAAAGTCGGCGAGATAGATCTGAATATGATGGCCGTCGTAGGCGGGCGGCGGACGGTCGGTTTCGCGAAAGTGCAGGTATTGTCCTTTGCCGACCATCACGCGCGCGTAACATCCCGCCGCGTCGTTCTCGACGGTGGCTGATGTTTTGAGCACGCGCCGGTAGAATTCCGCGATGCCGGATGCGGCGCCGGCCGGCACGTCGAATTCGAGGTACGGCATGCCGAGCTGGATGCGTCCGAACCGCTGCTCATCCGGCGCGTGGCAGCGGATGCGATTGCCCCACGGACATGTCGCTTCCACGTACGCTTCGTGCTCAATATAGCTGAATCGCGTATGCGCGAGCCGGTCTTTCACCGTTGCGAGTCTGCACAGCAGCGCCGCGCGATCCGGCAGCACGAGGCCGGTGTGTCCGCGCAGCACCTGCGGCTCTTTGGTCGGCAGATGAAACTGGCTGCGGCCGACGTTCATCCACATGTTTTCCAGCCCGGTCATGATATAGGGGTCGCGCGTCAGTCCCAGCCCCGTGACGTAAAAGAGCGTCGCCAGCTGCTGATCGGGCACGGTGACGTTGACGTGCTCGAGCGCCACCACGTTGCCGAGATCCTCGGCGGTGCGGTTGAAATTGCGTTCCATTGAAGCCTCCGTTTTCTGTGCCGTTGCGCTGCGGCGATTGGTCAGTTTACCAATGCGGTGCGCGGATTGTCAGGTTTTCACCGCGAGCAAAAAGGTGACCGCCGACACGAGGCCGACCGCGGCCAGCGTCCAGATCACCGCGTCATAACCACCCGCCGCGGACCAGATCACGGCGGCGACGAGCGGCCCGAGCGAGCGTGACGCGAGTACTGGCGCGGCCAGCGCGCCATTGACCGCGCCGTAGCGGTCGCGCCCGAAAAGTTCGGCCGGGATGATGCCGCGCACGATGGTCATGACACCGTTGCTCGCGCCGTAGAACGCGATGAATACCAGCACGAGACCCCATTGCAGGCCGGCAAACCGCAGCACGATCAGCGCGACCGGCAGCAGCATGAACGCGATCATTGCGATCTGCGTTGCGCGAAAACGCGCGCCGACCGTGTATTCGGCTATGCGTCCCGCCACCTGCATCGGGCCGACGATGGCGGCGAGCCACACGGCGTCGGTCATCGAAAAACCGCGTTCGTTGAGCAGCGGAATCAAGTGTATCGAAAGCGCCGAGAAGGCGAGCATGTTGGCGGTGAACGCAGTCGCGAGCAGCAGGAATGTCCTGGTCATCACGATATCCCGCAGCGCCGGCTTGTCGCGACCCGCATCGGCGCCGGGTTCCCTTTCGGCTTTGGCGCTGTGTGCGGCCGCCTTGGGCAGGAACCATAAATGCAGCGGCGTGCATATGATCAGGTTGAGTAGTGCGAGCACCAGCAGTGCGTGCCGCCAGCCGAGCGACGTAATCAGCGCTTGCGTGAGCGGCCAGAACACGCTGCTCGCAAAGCCGGCGACCAGCGTGAGCGCCGTGATGCCTTTGCGTGCGTTGGTACCGAAGCTCGCGGTGATGACGGTGAATGCGGGATCGTAGAGGACAGCCCCCATGGCTAGTCCAAGCCCGACCCAGATCGCATAAAACGCGGGCAGCGACGTGGTCTGGCTCAGCAACGCCAGCATGGCCGATGCGACGACCGAGCCGCCGCCCATCACGAAGCGGCCGCCGTAGCGGTCGATCAGCACGCCGACGGGGTAAGCGGCGAGACCGCTGCACACCATGCTGAGCGAAAAGGCGCCGACGATGGCGTCGCGGCTCCAGCCGAATTCGCGCTCGATCGGCGCGATCAGCACCGAGATCGCGTAGAACAACGATCCCCACGAAATTATTTGCGTAACCGACAGCACCCATACCACGGACCACGGCGGGCGCGGTGTGTCTCGGTTTTCTGAATCAAACATTAACTGCCTAAAAGCCTCGCCTATGCTTTGATTTTCTTTAAGCCT